>JBEBVQ010000103.1:0-7710 GCA_040392625.1 Taibaiella soli
TATTGAGCTGCATGGTCTTGGGCTTGGCCATGGTAGTAGTGAACATGAAGAAGGTGATCAGGAGAAAGCCCAGGTCCACCATCGGCGTCAGGTCCACACGGGTGGAAAGCTTTTTGGCTTTCTTACCGCCGCCTTTTTTCTTACCGCCGCCACTGGATTCTGCTAATTCAGCCATATTATTTAGCTTTAATCAGTTTACAAATAATCTATTTACTCAGGCCGGCCATCTGCTTTTCATAAGCGGCTGTGCCGGGAGGTACTGCTTTAAGATTGGTGATCAGGTTAAACTTGAATATCTTCAGATTTTCCAGGGTCTTGATCACTTTCCTATAATCGGGATATACAGCATCGGCATCTGCTTTGATACAGACGCGCAGCTTATTCCCACTGAGATGGCGCGCATTGTCCACCCACTGAGACAGTTCATTGTCCCGGGTGATGGCTGCCGTATCCGCGGGGATTCCGGTAGTGGTCTTATCATATTCTGACCGGACTTCAGGCTGAGCCGCCAGGTATGCTTTCAGTTGATTAAACGGCGTACCGATAGACGCCCCGATCGCAAATGCATGGATCTCTTCATCCGTCAATCCCAGCCCGTTCGCCGTGTTAATGGATTCCACCAGTTCTTTTCTCAGGTTTTTATTCTCAATAGAGAAGAATATACGTCCGTCCTTATCCAGCGTGATCAGCATCACATCCGTATCCGGCATCGGGATCTCCGAAATGGATGAGGGTGTCTTCACGACCACCGGCTCATCCGGCTTGAACTTGGTCGCCAGCATGAAGAAGGTGAGCAGGAGGAACGCCACATCGCACATCGCCGTCATGTCGATATGCGTGCTTTTCCTGGGTATTTTTACTTTAGGCATAACTTACGTTTCTAACAACTGTTTGTAATAAGAGTCGGGAATGACTTTATTCCATAAAAACAAGCACATGGAACGGAAAAACGCGGATGAGCAGCCTTTCCGTTCCACAACGGCAATATGCCCTGCTTATTTATAGTTGGCAGCAAAGCTTTGTGTCAGCGTAAATCCGCTTTCGTCAATGCTGTAGGTAATGTTGTCGATGATCGTAGTAAAGAAGCTGTAGAAGATGATCGCCAGGAATGAAGTACCGATACCGATCATCGTGTTGATCAAGGCCTCGGAGATACCGGCAGCGAGTGCAGCCGCATCCGGAGCGCCTGCCTGGGCCATCGCCGCAAAGGCGCGGATCATACCCAGTACCGTACCGAACAGCCCCAGCAGCGTAGCCGCTGATGCAATAGTAGAAAGGAACACCAGGTTCTTCTCCATCATCGGCAGCTCCAGTGTCGTAGCTTCTTCAATCTCTTTCTGGATGCTGAGTATTTTCTGATCGGTATCCAGTTCGTGGTTATTGATCATTTCTTTGTACTTAAGCAGACCGGCGCGCATTACATTACCTACCGAACCGCTTTGCTTGTCGCACTCTGCGATAGCTGCATCCACGTTCTTATTAGCCAGATGGTATTGTACCTTACGCACAAACTCACTACCGTTAATCTTGCCTTTTGCACGGGTAATGGTCATAGCACGCTCAATGATGAAGCAAATCAATACCAGCAGGGTTGACATCAATATCGGGATCACCCATCCGCCTGTATATGCAGTCCCGAAAAAGTTCAGCGGAACGTGCTTCTCCGCATCCCGGAAGTTGCTGGGATCGCCGAATCCTATGTGGAAAATAAGATGCGCTACGACCAGGCAAGCTACAACGATGATAAGGTTGATCAGGAAACCGTTGCTGTTCCTCGGCTTACCTGCCTGATTTCCGTAAGAAGCGGAAGCTTTCCCTGTGGCTTGTTTTACATCTGCCATAATTCTGATTTTTGATTTTTGATTTTAAGATTTTCTTCTGGGTTCGTTAATTAACGCAGGGTTGCAAAGATATAGGTACAGAATAAAAAAACAACCTGCTTCATCTAAAATTGATTTAAAATTAGCATTAGCCTTTATGATTACAAAATATGTCTGCCTGCCAATGTTTTGTATTATATAAAAAAAATGCCTGCATAATCATGGGATATTTTATAAAAAAAACAACAACAATATGATAAGCAATCATTTAAAAATATATCGAAACCAGCCGGAGCGCTGCAATTTACCTCTAACGTTTACATCATATGCTTTAGTATGCCAGTCAGATCAATCCTGTTGCAAAAATCATTTGAAATATTTACCTTGTATGCAATATAACCAAACCACTTAATTATGAAAAAACAAATACTTGTTTTGGGCATTGCGTTAACTGCTTTTACCTCCGCCGTACAGGCAGCTACATGGTATGTAAAGCATAATGCTTCGGGCACCCAGAGCGGCGCTGATTGGGCCAATGCTTTTACGGATCTGCAAGGCGCACTGGCAGCGGCGGGATCGGGGGATACTATACTGGTGGCGGCCGGTACCTACAAGCCCTCGGCGGCGGCAGACGGCAGCAGCGCCAATGCGCGCGACCGTGCTTTTGTGATCCCGGACGGCGTACATCTCTTCGGCGGTTTCGTCGGTACCGAAGCATCCCTGCAGGATCGCGCGGGGGATTCCGTATCACTGCACGTCACCAACGCTGCTATCCTGAGCGGGGATATCGGCACAGCAGCAGACAGTACCGATAATGTGTATCACGTGGTAATAGCCGCAGACGTTACCGGTTTTATATTCGACGGCTTTACCATCGCATACGGCAATGCCAACGGCACAGGAACATTGACCGTAAACAGCACAACCATCGAGCGGCGCGGCGGTGGCGGTATCTACAACAGGGAAGCCACCGGCTCGTATAGTAATCTGGTGGTCAAAAATAATGCGGCCAAAAGTGATGATGATGAATTCGGCGGGGGCGGCGGTGTCTATAACCACCAGGGCGCTCTGAGGTTTGCGCATTGCGCTTTTGTATCCAACCATGCCGAAGCTTCAAACGGCGGCGGCATGAGGAACTTTACCAGCAGCCCGGAAATAACCGACAGCTATTTCGGATATAACACATCTGTGAGCGATGACGAAGGCGCCGGGGGGATGAATAACAAAAGCAACAGTAACGTTCTGCTTACGAATGTTGTTTTTGAAGGCAATGAAACAAACGGTTCGGGCGGCGGCATCTACAACGACCAGAGCGCGCCGGAACTGGAGAACGTGTTGTTCATTAACAACCGCGCCGGAAGCTGTGGTGGCGGTATGGATACGGACAACGGAAGCAGCGCGGTTTTAAATAACGTAACTTTTATTGGCAACCACGCAGATGAGGACGGCGGCGGATTATATGGCTGGCAAAGCAGCGCGACACTTAGCAATGTAACATTCCTGAATAACCATGCCGACAACAATGGCGGCGGGATGTACAACTATAATACATGTAATCCCAAACTTACCAATGTGATCTTCACCGGCAATTCCGCAAGCAATCATTACGGCGGCTTCGGCCTGGAGCGAAACTCGACCGCTACCCTTACAAACGTACTCATCAGCCGCAACACGGCGGTAAATAATGGCGGCGGCCTCGGAGCGCATGATAACCACGGATCGCAGGCTACTATTATATCCACCAACGTAACCATAGTAAACAACGCTGCCGGGAACGGCGGCGGCGGATACGATCAGGGCACAACCACGCAGCTCCGCAACAGCATCATCGCCGGTAACTACCCGGATGATGTGGATGTAAACCCGTTGCTCGTAGTAGCATCCCGGAATAACATCGTCGGTATAGACACCGGTATCATCTATATCGAAGACGGTAGTGTCAATCCTTATGGCGTAGCGATAAGCTGGCCGGTATTTGAAGATACCGGCGCAAGTAATTACAAGCTCATTACCAACAGCCCGGCCATTGATGCAGGCGACAGCGCTTTCTACAGCAACAGCGCCACACCTGATCTCTCCGCCGTTACACAAGACCTCCGCGGGGCCGACCGCACTATGGGCGCACAGACAGACCTCGGAGCGTATGAATCCTGTGATCATACCGTAACTATCGGCGTAACTATTTCCGTAAATCCCGGGAATACCGTCCCTGATGGCAGTAGTGTAACTTTCACTGCAACACCCGTCGGCGGCGGAGCAACTCCTGTTTATCAGTGGTCCAAAAACAATACTGCCATCTCAGGAGCAACCAATGCCGTTTACAATGCAGTAGCCGGAATAGATTTTGTTTATGGTGACAAATTTACTGTTACTATGACTACGTCGGAGCCATGCGCGGATGTAGCAGGAATTACCAGCAGCGAGTTGGTTATGTACATATCCTCCGGAGTAACGGATCCCGTAGCAAACGATAAGTTATTCATTATTTATCCAAATCCCAACAGTGGAGCATTTATCCTTAAAGGATTGGTATCGGATGCGCACAGCACAGTTTCCATAACTGACGCTGCCGGCAGGCAAATATTCCGGGAGTCATTTTATATGGCAAACGGAGCAACGCAATCACAAATCAGCCTGCCTGATATGAAGCCGGGGATTTATTTCCTGTCGGTATCATCAGCACAGCAGCCGGCACAGACGATGCGGTTTGCCATCTGGTAGTTGTTGCAATCATTAAGGGCATTAAGGAATTGAGATCATTAAGAAAACACAATCCTTAATGCCCTTAATTCCTCAATGTCTTAATGTTGAAAAGATAAACTATTGTGAACATCAATCACGCAATAGCTTAAGTATCTCCGCCGCAGCATGATCCGATGCAGACGTTTCGCCGAGCTTATCGCGTAGCAGTGCATAATCTTTTTTCTGTGCTGCGATATATTGCTGATCATGTAAGAGCCTGTCCAGTTCTTCTTTCAGCTCTTTCTCATTCAGATCCTGCTGGATCAGCTCGCGTACTACCGGTTTGTCCATGATCAGGTTGACGAGGGAAATATATTTCACCCGGATCAGCTTGCGCGCCAGCCAGTAGGATAGCGGATTGCCTTTATAACAAACCACCTGCGGTACATTAAAAAGCGCTGTTTCCAGTGTGGCTGTACCGCTGGTCACCAGGGCCGCTTTGGCTTGTTTGAGTAAATAATTGGCGTCGTGTACCAGCAGCACATCTGCATTACCCGTTATCTCATGATACAGACTTTCAGGCTGTGCGGGCGCCTGCGCTATGGCAAACTGATAATCAGGGAAATGCTGCACCATTTGCAGCATATATGGAAGCTTTGCCCGGATCTCCTGCCGCCTGCTGCCGGGTAACAGCGCAACGACCGGTTTTTCAGACAAAGGGATCAGCGGCACATCATTCGTTTCCCGTGCAATCACTTCCATCAGCGGATGCCCCACATAAGTGACCGGGTAATTCCATTTTTCGTAAAAAGCTTTTTCAAACGGGAGGATCACCAGCATCAGATCCACATCCCGCTTTATCTTTTTCACCCGGCTTTCTTTCCAGGCCCAGACTTGCGGAGAAATGTAGTACACCATCCTGATCCCCTGCTTCTTCGCCCATTCTGCGATCCGCAGATTAAAGCCCGGATAGTCGATCAGCACCAGCACATCCGGCTTAAACTGCAGTATGTCTTTTTTACAGAACTCAATATTCCGGAGTATGGTACCCAGATGCTTCAGTACCTCTACAAATCCCATAAAGGCCAGGTCGCGATAATGCTTTACTACTTCCGCTCCTGCAGCTTCCATACGGTCTCCGCCCCAGCAGCGTATCACGGCGTGTTCGTCCTGCCGGTGCAATGCCCGGATCAGGTTGCTGCCATGCAGATCTCCGCTTGCCTCCCCGGCTATGATATAGTAACGCATTCTGTCTGTTAATAATTCTCCGGGCAATCACGCAGGATTGCCCCTACAGCCCCCATCCCGAAAATTGGGCGAATAATTATTCGCCCCTACATTTCATCCCTCACCCCCTCAATCCTCATCCCTGATTCACCAGACAAATTTCAGCAATACAAACAGTACGCCATACAGCATTGTAGCAATAAGGATACCGCGTCCGGTGAGGTCCAGTCTCCGGTTAGTATATAATACAAAAGGGATTACATTTATCAAAACACTAAGTGAAATAACCTTGGAGGCAATATCGCCATCTGAGAAAAGACGATTTATAAAAGCATCCACGGGAAACGCCCGGAACCATATCAGATAAGAGATCATCACACCGATTACCGGCGTAAACAGACCGATGATAAGCCCGAAAATCGCATTATTTCTTCTCATAAACCAGAATTATCTGCGAATATAATACAACCATGTGATTTATACTGTTTAGCCGGTTTCGCCTTACCTTTGCACCCGTACTACTTAAATATCATCTATGAACTTTCCGCTCAATAATATTCCCGACCGGACTGAAAAGCCTCGTGGTCACGGTCTTACAATGGTAATGGATAAAGGGATGGGATTGGATGATGTCCGGAATTTTCTTTCCGTTGCCGCACCTTATGCAGACATTGTAAAGCTGGGCTTCGGCACTGCCGCTGTCACCAGTCATCTGCGCCAAAAAATAGAAATTTACCGCGAACACAACATCCCTGTTTATTTTGGCGGTACTTTGTTTGAAGCATTTCTGGTACGCGGCCAGTTTGATGATTATCTGGATATCGTCCGGGAATATGGCCTGGAGCATGTAGAGGTATCGGACGGCTCTATCAGCATACCGCATGCCGAAAAATGCGGCTATATTGAAAAGCTGGCACAGTATGTTACGGTGCTGAGCGAAGTGGGTTCTAAAGATGCCGAGCATATCATTCCGCCCTATAAATGGATCGAACTGATGCGGGCAGAGCTGGAAGCGGGATCCACTTACGTAATTGCCGAAGCCCGGGAAGCGGGGAATGTAGGCATTTACCGGGGATCCGGAGAAGTCCGCGAAGGGCTTGTGCAGGAGATCCTGACACAGATCCCTGCCCGGCAGATCATCTGGGAAGCGCCGCAGAAAGCACAGCAGGTCTATTTTCTCGAATTGCTGGGCGCCAATGTAAACCTGGGGAACCTCGCACCTTCCGAAGTGATCCCGTTGGAGGCCATGCGTGTCGGCCTGCGCGGAGATACTTTTCACCTGTTCCTGAATAAGAAAGTGAAAAACGAGATTTGATCCAGATGCGCGGATCCGGCGCATTTCAAGCTTAGCTCATGGCCGAAGCATACGGTATCATCGGTTTCCCGGTAGCACAATCGTTTTCTCCTGCCTTTTTCCGGGAGAAATTTTTCCGTGAAAGTATAAATGCTACATACACAGCGTTTGCCCTGGAGCAGGTCGCGGGGTTGCCCGCACTGCTCGACGCGCACCCGGATTTGCGGGGGCTGAATGTAACCATACCTCATAAAACAACCGTCATCCCATATCTCGATGATCTGGATCTGGCAGCAGCAGCGATCGGCGCCGTCAATTGTATTGCCATCCGCCACGGCCGGCTGAAAGGCTATAACACCGATGCTACCGGATTTGAAGAAAGCCTGAAGCCTTTGCTGCAGCCCCATCATACCCGTGCGCTGGTATTAGGCTCCGGCGGCGCATCGAAGGCAGTATGTTATGTGCTGAAAAAGCTGGGTATTGATTTTTGTATCGTTTCCCGTAAGCCCGATCCGCATATGCTGGCGTACCACGACATAAACGAAGCATTGCTAACCCGCTACCCGGTGATCATCAATACAACACCGCTGGGGATGTCCCCGGATACAGACCGTTGTCCCGAACTGCCTTATCAGCATCTTACGCCGGTGCACCTGCTTTACGATCTTGTTTATAATCCCGAAGAAA
>JBEBVQ010000104.1:0-7694 GCA_040392625.1 Taibaiella soli
CGCGACAGATATTAGCTAATCAGCACATTGGCTGATTAGCTAATTAAATAGATCTTTAAATTGGTATATTAGAACCATCCTTACACAAGCATACCTCATATCAATTTATTAAGTTTGCTCCATGAAAGGTGCAAACAACAGTTATTGTGTACTACTGCTGGCAGGACTTATTATTTTCCTGTCTTCATGCGCACAAGGCGGGGAGCAGACCGGGACGGCAGACATTCCGGAAATATTCCTGCGGCCCGGCCTGAAAGAGCTGACAGAGCAGATTCAAAAGTCACCGCAGGATGCAGCTTTATATTATCGCAGGGGCAACGCCCTGCACCGGCTGCGGGAAGATTCGCTGGCGCTCGACGATTTCAAGATGGCCGTAAGCCTTGATTCATCGCAGGCCGCCTATTACAGCGCGATCGGCGATCTGATGTTCGAGCACAAAGATATCAGCGGCTCCATCCCCTGGTTTCAAAAAGCGGTATCCATTAACCCGGACGACCCGCAGGCACACCTGAAATTTGCCAAAATGCTGATCTATACCCAGGATTATTCCAAAGCATTTAACGCCATCAATACCGTGCTGCGCCAGGATGTGTACAACCCCGAGGGATACTTCCTGAAGGGCATGATCTATAAAGACATGAACGATACCGCCAAAGCCATCTCCAGCTTCCAGACGGCATTGAATGTAATGCCGGATTATAAGGATGCCATCATACAGTTGGGACAGATATATGCCGCGCAGGGCAATCCGGTCGCGCTGCAATATTATACCAATGCATTCCTGCTGGATACCGTCGATGTCTTCCCCCTGTTTGCGAAAGGCGTTTTTTACCAGCAACAGGGACAGCCGGAACAGGCAAAAGAACAATACCGCGAATGTGTACGGAGAAACCATCAATATGCAGATGCCTATTATAATATGGGTTTCGTGTATCTTGAGCAGGACTCGGTCGAAAAAGCCTGGCGCCATTTCGACCTGCTCACCCGGATCTCGCCGGCAGATGCAGAGGCATACTACAACCGCGGCGTATGCAATCAATTACTTGGAAAAAAACAGGATGCCATAGCTGATTTCCGGCAGGCGCTTGTTTTCGATAAAGATTATACCGAAGCGCAGGAAGCCCTGAAAAAAATTATGAGTTATGAATTATGAATGGTTCCACTCATAATTCATAACTCATAATTCATAACTCATCATTCATAATTAACACTATGCCGATCATAGCGCCCTCCATGCTTTCCGCAGATTTTCTGAATCTGGAACGGGACATTGAAATGATAAACAACAGCGATGCCGACTGGCTGCACCTCGACGTAATGGACGGTCGTTTTGTGCCGAACATCAGCTACGGGATCCCAGTGATCAAAGCGATGAAGAAAGCGGCGAAAAAGCCGCTTGACACACATCTGATGATCGTGGAGCCGGAAAAATATTTCGAAGACTTCGCCCGTGCCGGCGCAGATATCCTCACGATCCATTACGAAGCATCTACACACCTTCACCGCAGTCTGCAGGCCATACGCTCACTGGGGATGAAAGCAGGCGTATCCCTGAATCCGCACACGCCCGTACACCTGCTCGAAAACATCCTCGATGAAGCTGACCTCGTGCTGATCATGAGCGTAAATCCCGGTTTCGGAGGGCAGAAATTCATCCGCCGCAGCCTGGATAAAATACAGGCAGTGAAACAAATGATCACAAGCCGGGGGCTGGATACCCTCATCGAAGTGGACGGCGGCATTACCCTGGAAAATGCGGGTGAGATCATTGCCGCCGGTGCGGACGTGCTGGTAGCCGGCAATACCGTATTCTCTGCCGAAAACCCCGCCGAAATGATCCAAAAGCTCAAAGCATCCGGAAAATAAATGTATCTTTTGCGCGTTTAACATGACATATGCCCCGGAATCGTTCTGTCATTATCTTTCTTTTATTACTGTTTACTGCCGGATATGCTGCCCATGCACAGCAAGGCACAGCAACCATTACAGGCGTCGTAAGGGACGAAGCAGGGAAACCGCTTGAGCTGGTGGTCGTGGCCGTCACCGGCACAGCGCTGGGTACGCAAACGGATGTACGCGGTCAGTACCAGCTTACCGTGCCGGCAGGCGCATCGCTGCAGATCGTTTTTTCAGCGTCCGTCAGCAATAGAGTATTCCGCAGCGTATCGCCGCAAACAGGGCAAAGCATCAGGATGGACGTAACCATCCGCAAGCAGTATATGGAACTGGAAGAAGCTACCATCCGCGAAGAAAGCCGGCGCGGAGAAGCAGGGAATATTTACCTGGATGTGGCGCAATCGCAGTACATGGCCAATCCGGTGGGCGGTGTAGAAGGGATGATCAAGATGTTCACCGGCTATAATAATGAGCTTACTTCTCAATATACCGTACGCGGCGGCAACTACGACGAGAACCTGGTGTATGTAAACGATTTCGAGATCTACCGTCCATTCCTTACCCGCTCGGGGCAGCAGGAAGGCCTGAGCTTCGTCAATGCCGACCTGGTAAGCGGCGCCAGCTTTTCGCTCGGCGGCTTCCAGGCAAAATACGGCGACAAGATGTCGAGTGTGCTGGATGTGACCTATCGTCGCCCCACACATTTTGCAGGCTCTGCCAGCGCCAGTCTCCTGGGCGCCACGCTGCACCTCGAAGGCGCATCACACAATGAAAAGCTCACCTACCTCGTAGGTCTTCGCCAGAAGAGCAACCAGTACCTGCTGCAGGCACAACCGACCAAAGGCGTCTATAATCCCGTATTCACCGACTTCCAGACTTTGATCAACTACCGTTTCAATGAAAAATGGGAAATGGAAGTGATCGGAAATTATGCCCGCAACCGCTTTTCTTTTCTGCCCGAAGAGCAAACCTCCAGCTTCGGCATGATCAACAAAGCATACCAGTTGCGGATGTTCTACGAAGGCAGCGAGATTGACCAGTTCGACTCCCGCTTCGGCGGCATATCCACCACCTGGCGGCCCAATAGAAAGCTGAAGCTGAAGCTGCTTGCTTCCGGCTTCCAGACAGATGAACGGGAAACTTATGATATTCACGGGGAATACCTGCTGGGAGAGTTGGAAACCGATATGTCCAAAGAAAATTTCGGGCAGACCAAAACCTATCTCGGCACAGGCATCATCCATAATTTTGCCCGCAACTACCTGAAAATAAATGTAGGCAACCTGGCGCATCGCGGCTCGTACAGCGCCGGGAAACATTTTGTGCACTGGGGGCTGGATGCCAATGTGGTGGACATCCGCGATCAGCTTCATGAATGGGAACGCCGTGACTCTGCCGGATTTACACAACCCTACCATCCCGACAAACTCGATATGACCCACCTGTACAGCTCTTCTTCCCGTTTTAATTATATGCGGTACAGCGGTTTTATACAGGACAATTTCCGCTTCAATGATTCGCTCGATCTCACGGTATCGGCAGGGATACGGTTCATCCACAGCACACTCAATGGAGAAACCGTCATCAGCCCCCGTGTGCAGATAGCATACAAACCTGATTGGGAAAGGGATGTAGTGCTGAAGCTGGCCGGCGGCCTGTATGCCCAGCCGCCGTTTTACCGCGAAATGCGGGATCTTGACGGGAATGTAAACCAGGGGCTCCGGATGCAAAAATCTGCACACTTCCTTGCCGGTACAGACCACAATATGAAATGGGGGCGTCGCCCGCTGAAGCTCACAACAGAAGTGTATTACAAAAAACTCTGGGATCTTGTACCGTATGAATATGACAATGTACGGATCCGGTATTTCGGGGCGAATAATGCCACGGGATATGCGTACGGCGCCGAAGTGCGCCTGTACGGCGACCTGGTAAAAGACGCGCCTTCCTGGCTGAGCATCGGCTGGATGAATACCAAAGAAGACATCAAAAACGACCGCATCGTATATCAGGATGCCGCAGGGAACGACAGCGCCGGCTTCTCTCCCGGCTATATCCCCCGCCCCACCGATCAGCGGCTGATGTTCGGCATGTACTTCCAGGACTACCTGCGCCGGAACAAGAATTTCCGGACACACCTGAACCTGATGTATGCCACCGGTCTTCCGTTTGGTCCGCCGGACAAGCAGCGCTACGGAGATACCCTCCGGCTGCCGGATTACCGCCGGGTGGACATCGGTTTTTCTGCATTATTGCTCGACGGCTCCAAAAAAGAAAGACCGGCATACAGCTTTTTCAGGAACCTCAACTCCATCTGGGCGAGCCTCGAAGTATTCAACCTGCTGGGTATTCAGAACACCTTATCCTATACCTGGGTGCAGGATCAGACCAGCGGGAAGACCTTTGCCGTACCTAACCGGCTGACCACCAGGCTACTCAATCTGAGGATCATCGTTAAATTCTGAATCGCGGCTTCATGGGTAATCGCACAGATTCCCTGCGCCGCGGCATCAAAACAATGTTTTTATTAGCTAATCAGCCAATGTGCTGATTAGCTAATATCTGTCGCGAGGGGTCATTAGCACATCAGCTAATTATCACATTAGCTCATAAGATTTTTGCCGCCATGCAATATTTTTTTACCGGGGGCGTTTTACCCTTAGATAAATCCAGTCGAAATGGCCAAAACTTTACATGCAGACAAACCCACCTTTGAACAGCTAATACGAAAGCCCGGCAGTGACATCCCGGCAACATTATTACCGCCGGACCTGGCAGAGGAAATTGACCCTTACTGGCAGGAGGCTGCCGGGGATCTGTTAAGCCCGGCGCCGGAAGCCGTAGCGCGGCTCTTCGAAAATATCTCATCGTTATACATGGACGAGGCGGTGTAAATACACCGTAGAGACAGGGCATGCCCTGTCTGGTGTATAATGACAGGGCGTGCCCTGTTTCTACAACGTGCCTGTACCTTTAAATTGGTGGTATGTATCCCGGAACAGCACATTAAATGTCGTAAGCGATCCGTAAATAGCCGTGATATATTGCTGCAGATCTACCTTTTCTTCATCGGTCAGGCCTTTGTGCGCATTGATCTTCTGCTCGATCAGGCGGAGCCGGTCGCGCACCATCACGATCTTGTGAAAAAAGGTTTCGATGGGCACCTCCTTCGGCTGTAACGACTCATCTGCAGGCTTTAGCACCAAAGTACCGTTATTCCATTTGTGGGCCATATCCACCAGTTGAAACTCATGTAAGCGGCGATCCAGGATATTATCCAACGCCTGTTCGATCTCGGCCAAAGTTACACCGCTTCCTTCGCCCCCGGCGCTTTCCTTCGCTTCAATAATACGCAGCCCGTCGAAATCCCGGCTCACATTTTTAGCTGTATTCTGCGACTTAAACCAGATCGTGTAAAACTCGCCTGCGGTATCTACCACAATGCCTTTCCCGAAATGGCTGTGTTCCACACGGGAACCAATACCTACATTTGTTTTTTCTTCCATAGAAAGGTAAAATTACATAACCTGATTGGAATGTGTTTCATGTGACGAATGTGTCTGATACGGCTATCCACATTTGTCGCATGAAACAGTTTTTCCACATTGCGGATACACAATCTTCCCGTGTGTTTTTCGTTATATTCGCAGGCTCAACTCGTTTGAAAATGTACTTTTATTGTATGGTATTGCCACGGTTATCCCATTTTCAAATTTTCAAATTTTCAAATTAGCTCATTATCCCTGGTATGAAGCTATCGGTCATCATTGTCAATTACAACGTGAAATACTTCCTGGAGACCTGTCTCCATTCGGTTTCACGCGCAATAGGCGGGTTTGATGCAGAAATAATCGTGGTGGACAACAACTCGGCAGACGATAGCTGTACGATGGTACGCAGCTTATTCCCCGAAGTAACGCTGATCGAAAACAAGGACAATAAAGGGTTTTCAAAAGCCAATAACCAGGCGGTTGCTATCGCACAAGGGGAATATATCCTCTTCCTGAATCCCGATACGGTGATGCCGGAGGATTTTTTCCGGAAAACCATCCCGTGGATGGATGCACACCCGGAGGCCGGCTCTTTAGGCCCACGGCTGATAGACGGCAAAGGACAGTTCGCCCCCGACAGTAAAAAGTCCTTCCCCTCATTATCAGTAGCCATCTTCAAGACCACGGGCATCAACAAGCTGTTTCCCCGTTCGCTGTTATTCAATAAATATTATGCAGTACATGTAGGCGAGCATGAGCAGGCGCCGGTAGATGTGCTTTCGGGCTGCTGTATGCTGGTGCGCCGTGCGGCAATGGAGCGTGCCGGCGGCGCATTCGACGAAGACTACTTCATGTACTGCGAGGATGTTGATCTTTCCTGGCGGATCAAACAGGCGGGCTATCAGAATATTTATTTCCCTGAAGCCACCCTGATCCATTACAAGGGAGAGAGCACACGCAAAGCAACACTATCGTATGTGCGGATTTTCAATGAAGCGTTATCCACTTTCGTAAAAAAACATTACAGCAAACAACAGGCTGGTCTGTTTATCCTGCTCATCCATATCGGCATTGTATTGCGGGCTGTTTTGAGTGTGGTAAAGCAATTATTCCGGATACTGCGCATGCCATTGTTTGATGCGCTCGTGCTTGTGGTCACGCTTTGGCTGATGAAAGAATTCTGGGTGCGGGAAGTAAAGCATATCGAAGTTTCGATGCACCTGGTGTATATGACGTTCCCAGTGTACATCCTGATATGGCTGGTTTCCCTTTTCCTCAACGGCGCATACGACCAGCCCTACCGGGCCTTACGCGTGGTGCGGGGCATGCTGACGGGTACGGTGCTCATCCTTGCGTATTACGGGCTGCTGCCGCCGGAGCTGCGTTATTCCCGCGCAGTGATCGTGCTGGCCGGCTTTACCGGCACGGTAGCGCTGCTGGGTCTGCACGCTTTATTATACCGGCTGGGCATTTTCAAATTCATCCCTTATGATACGCTTCCCAAAAAAGCCGTGATCGTGGCTGAAGCGCCTTTGTATGAGCAGACGGCTACTATTTTGCAAAAGGTACATTACGCACCGCGGATAGAAGGACGTATCAGCCCTGCGCCGCAAACCGGGCCTGCGCTCGGCGATATTTCCCGAATGAAGGAATTGTTGTACACAACGGGCATTGACGAAGTGATCTTTTGTGTCAACGGGCTTGACTATAAAACCATCCTGGAGCAAATGCAGCATTGCGGGCCCGGTTATGAGTATAAGATCCATCTGCCAGGTAGCAACAGCTTTGTCGGGAGCAACAGCAGTCATACTTCCGGCGACTTGTACACATTAGAATCCGGTTACCGGATCAGTCTTTTTTCGCAGGTGCGGAATAAGCGGGTATTCGATATCGTTTTATCGTTGCTGTTGCTGGCGTTATTTCCCGTGGCAGCACTGGCGGTACGGCAACGGGCAGGTTTTTTGCGCAATTGTTTCCGGGTATTATGGGGAAAATACACCTGGTTTGGCTATGGGCTGCCGGAGCCGGGGCTGCCCAAAATAAAACCATCCATACTCCCTGCATTTTTTATGTTGGATACATACCGTCCTGCCCCTGAGGTGATCCGGAAAACAGATCTGGATTATGCCCGTCATTACACCGCCGGCGCTGATTTCAACCTTTTAATGAAGAATTTCCGGTTTTTAGGTGGCGTCCGGGAAAAAAGATTTTGACAAAATGGAAAGTTGGCTATTTTTGCAGTCCCTAAGACGCTTCCTTAGCTCAGTTGGTTAGAGCATCTGACTGTTAATCAGAGGGTCGCTGGTT
>JBEBVQ010000105.1:0-7680 GCA_040392625.1 Taibaiella soli
TTATACAATAGCAGCAGGAGATCGGCCGTATAGCGGACGATCTGCATAATATATGGAGTTATCTTCGTCTCTTCCAGAATTATCACTGTAGCCATTTTCTTCAATAACTACAAATAAAGGGCATACTTTGTAAAGGCCTTTGTGTTTTAAGCACCTGTCAATATGTCCCTGTTCGGGAATGGAGAGGAAAGTATCATAAAACCGGGCATGGATAGTATATAAAAGTAGTCCGGAGAAATCCTCGACTTTATTGTCGTCGCTGATCTTTCCATAGCTGACAGCTCCCAGATACAAATCATATTCATCAGGGCGATTGGCACAATAATATTCGAAAGCTCCGGATGCTGTAAAGCGTATATCATCTTCAGCTATCGTGATAAAGGGTAAATGCTCGTTTTTCGCATACTGCACGATCTGTTTATGAGCCTGAGCGATACCTGCCGCCCGGTATTGGATATTTATAATACCTTCCCAGAATCGGAATGTAGTGATCTCCTGCTTTTTTAATTCGTCCAATATGCACTCTTTTCTGTCACTACGATATGGGAGATTAATGATATGCAGTACCGGATGTTGCATTGGGGTAAGTTTTATATTAACTATGAGGTAGTTCTGTGAAATTAAGCATAACTTCTGTACCGCATTCACAAAACAAGGGGGAAGCATAGTGAGTCCCGGAAGTAACATTGATAATGCCAGGTGAGCTGCCGGCAATGACAAAAGAACACTACGAAAACCTTGTATTAGCGGTGGTTGGGAATGCTACGAAGCGCAGTTAGCTAATATTTAACATGCCCTCATTAGGTACTTTCACAAACTCCTGTAATTTTGACCCCCGAAATGAAGTTGCAAATCAGGTTGTTCCTTTGGTTGTGCCTGCTCACGATGGCCGGATATGGTGGCATTGCCGTCGTTAATATGGCACGTCCTGCTGTTGATGGACCGGTACGCATCGCTGCCCGTTACACAGGAAACGCCGGCTATCACCTCTCACCACAACATCAGGATGCGTCTTTCCAATATGTCCCTGATGTCACAGAAAAAGAAAGGATTACTTTTTTTGTTACCGAAAGTGATGATACGAGCAACCAGGTTCAGCTTAAAAAACATCACCCAGCCGTATTCAACTATTTCGCCGATTTCTACGGCGCCGGCGACCGGTATGCCCATCTGCTCAAGGCGCGCCTGCCCCAGGATACGTGTACATTCCATCCATCCGTACAACGATACATCGCCCTGCGCGTGATCCGGATATGATCCACACCGCCCGGCAGACCGCCTGCCGCGGCTACTTCTATACCTTATTTCATCCGCACGTTCCGTTGCACCCTGATGTGCTGCCGGGCCGTGGCAGGGATGAAGGCGTGTTGCGGTACACGCAGTTCGGAGGGTGATCCTCCGTATCCGGAAATCCAATCATTTTTTAAATAGTAACACCTTATTATGAAGCAATTGCTCCTGCTCGCAGGCCTGTGCGGCCTGCTGGGCTATACTGCCTGTACATCTCACAAAGCGGAAACAGAAGCCGGTACCCGGTTTCTCGTCACCAGTGCGCTGCAGATGGACACTGCGGTCGTCAAAGAATACGTCTCCCAGATCCGCGCCATGCGCCATATCGAGCTCCGGGCGCAGGAGAGAGGGTACCTGCAGCAGATATTTGTCGATGAAGGCCAGTTTGTGAAGGAAGGCCAACTGCTGTTCCGCATTATGCCGCGGATCTACGAGGCCGAGTTGCAGAAGGCGCAGGCCGAAGCCCAAATGGCGGAGATTGAATACCAGAATACTAAGGGACTGGCGGATAATAATATCGTTTCGGCCAATGAGCTGGCCATGGCTAAAGCCAGGCTCAGCAAGGCTCGTGCCGAACAGTCGCTTGCAGAGGCGCATTTGCAGTTCACTGAAATACGTGCGCCGTTCAGTGGTATTATCGACCGCTTCTACCTAAAGCTGGGAAGCCTTGTGGATGAAGGCGACCTGCTGACTACGTTGTCCGACAACAGCAGGATGTGGGTTTACTTCAACGTCCCCGAACCGGAATATTTAGATTATCAGATGCGCGTACAGAAGGATAGTCTGCGCCAGGTCCATCTGCGGATGGCCAATAATGAGATCTTCCGTTATTCCGGCATAGTGGATGCGATCGAGGCGGATTTTAATAATGAAACAGGCAATATCGCTTTCCGCGCCAGCTTTCCCAATCCTGACGGATTACTACGGCATGGACAGACAGGTAATATTCTGATGAAGGAGCCGATCCCCGATGCGGTAATCATTCCACAGAAAGCAACACTTGAGATTATGGACAGGAAGTATGTCTATGTGGTGGATAAGGATAGTATCGTAAAGCTGCGACCCATTGTGATCGGCGCCGAGATGTCGGATCTATATGTGATCCGCGAAGGGCTGTTGCCCAATGAACGTATCGTGCTGGAAGGGTTACGCAAAGTGAAAAGTAACGACCGTATCGACTATGAGATCGAAGCGCCGCATCAAGTAATGGCACAGCTAAAATTGCCTACGGAATAATCCGGATATACTTAAAAAAAGTAAGCACATGTTTGACGTATTCCTGAAGAGGCCGGTTTTCGCGATCGTGATCTCGATCCTTATCTTATTCATGGGGATATTAGCGATTTACACATTGCCTACATCGCAGTTCCCCTCCATAGCGCCGCCACGTGTGATGGTGAGCGTAGTCTATCCCGGAGCCAGCGCCGATGTGCTGGTGAAGTCGGTACTTATCCCGATGGAAAAAGCCGTAAACGGCGTGCCGGGTATGAAATATATGACCTCTGACGCCACCAGCGCCGGGGAGGCCAATATACAGGTGGTCTTTGATCTCGGTACCGATCCCAATGCTGCGGTGGTGAATGTGAAGAACCGTATTGAGCAGGTGACGAACCGCCTGCCGGTACTGGTACAGCGTGAGGGCATCATTGTAAACGTTATGCAGCCCAATATGCTGATGTATGTGAACGTGTACAGTAAGGATTCACTTGCTGATGAGAAGTTTCTCTACAACTTCACCAATGTCAATATCCTGAATGAGCTGAAACGGGTCACTGGTGTCGGCAGTGCGCAGATCCTCGGCAGCCGGCAGTATGCCATGCGTGTCTGGCTGAAGCCCGACCGGATGCGGGCATACAATGTCTCTACCGATGAGGTGATGGAAGCGCTGGGCAGCCAGAGCGTCATCGGCTCTCCCGGCCGCCTGGGCCGCGCCGATGGTCAGCGATCCGAAGCGCTGGAATATGTGCTCACCTACCAGGGACGCTACAACCAGCCGGAGCAGTATAAAGACGTGATCATCCGCGCCAATCCCGACGGGGAATTACTCCGCCTCAAAGATATAGCCGACGTAGAGTTGGGCAGCGAGTATTACGATATTTATTCGAACCTCAACGGTCATCCCTCGGCGGCCATTGTATTGAAGCAGACCTATGGCAGCAATGCCAATGATGTGATCAAAAGTATCAAAGAGAAGCTGGAGGAGATCAAAACCAGCTCCTTCCCGCCGGGTATGGATTACGAGATCAGCTACGATGTTTCGGGCTTTCTGAATGCTTCGATCGAAAAAGTCGTTCATACGCTGGGGGAAGCATTCGTGCTGGTGGCGCTGGTAGTGTTCCTCTTCCTCGGAGATTGGCGCTCCACGCTGATCCCGACGCTGGCTGTGCCGGTATCGCTCGTGGGAACATTTTTCTTCATGCAGTTCTTCGGGCTGAACATCAACCTGATCACGCTGTTTGCCCTCGTACTGGCGATCGGTATCGTGGTGGACAACGCGATCGTGGTGATCGAGGCAGTGCATGCGAAGATGGAGGAAGAAAATTTGTCACCTTTCAAAGCCACGCAGGAAGTAGTGCGTGAGATCAGCGGTGCAATTGTGGCAATCACTTTTGTGATGGCGGCCGTATTCATCCCGGTGGCATTTATGACGGGGCCTGTGGGTATCTTCTACCGGCAGTTCTCGATCACAATGGCAACGGCGATTGTACTCTCCGGTGTCGTGGCGCTGACACTGACGCCGGTACTCTGTGCCATCCTGCTGAAGAACAACCACGGTAAGCCGAAGAAGAAAAGCCCGATGGATCGCCTGCTTGATGGTTTCAATAAATTCTTCGAAAAGCTGACCGGCCGTTATGCCGGCTTCCTGAAGCGGATTGTGAACCGGCGCGCGGTGACATTCGGCCTGCTGCTGGCATTCGGTCTGGGGATCTTCGGCATCAGCCGCGACCTGCCTGCCGGCTTTATCCCGAACGAAGACCAGGGTATGATCTACGCGATCATCCAGACGCCACCCGGTGCGACGCTGGAGCGGACCAATGCGCTGGCACGCCAGCTACAGGATATCGCCAGACATGTGGAAGGTATCCAGTCTGTATCAGCGCTGGCCGGATACGAGGTGCTGACAGAGGGCAGGGGATCGAACGCCGGTACCTGCCTGATCAACCTGAAGGACTGGTCGGAGCGGAAGCATTCGGTGACGGAGATCATCGAAGAGCTGGAAGAAAAAGCCCGTGAGATCCCCGGCGCCACGATCGAGTTTTTCGGTCCGCCGGCCGTGCCGGGATATGGCGCCGCAGGCGGTTTCGCGCTTCGTCTGCTCGACAAGACCAATAATGACGATTACAAGGAACTCGAAAAAGTGAACGATGATTTCATGGCTGCACTGGCCAAACGCAAGGAGCTGACAGGTCTGTTTACTTTCTTCAGCGCCAACTACCCGCAGTACGAGCTGGAAATAGACAACGCAGCCGCAATGCAGAAAGGCGTTTCCATTGGCAAGGCGATGGATAACCTGTCCGTGCTGATCGGTAGCTCCTATGAGCTCGGCTTTATCCGTTTCGGAACCTATTTCAAAGTTTTCATCCAGGCCGCGCCCGAATACCGCCGGCTTCCCGACGACCTGATGAAGCTTTATGTGAAGAACGACCGCGATGAGATGGTGCCTTATTCGGCATTCATGAAAATAAAAAAGGCCCACGGCCTTAACGAGATCACACGATATAACATGTACACCTCATCGGCCATCCGGGGTGAGCCTGCTGCCGGCTATAGCAGCGGTGAGGCTATTGAAGCGATCCGGGAGGTGGCGGCGCAGACGCTGCCACGCGGTTACGATATAGATTGGGAGGGTCTTTCGAAAGACGAAGCGGGACGCGGCAACGAGGCGGTCTATATCTTCCTCATCGTGCTCGGCTTTGTGTACCTGATCCTGGCGGCGCAATACGAAAGCTTTATCCTCCCGCTGGTAGTAATTCTGTCATTGCCGGCCGGTGTGTTCGGCTCTTTCCTGCTGATCAAAATGATGGGGCTGGCAAATGATATTTATGCACAGGTGGGACTTGTGATGCTGGTCGGCCTGTTGGGTAAGAACGCGGTGCTGATCGTAGAGTTTGCTGTGCAGAAACATCGATCGGGCGCGTCGGTGTACCATGCTGCGATAGAAGGCGCCCGTGTGCGTTTTCGTCCGATCCTGATGACCTCGTTCGCTTTTATCGCCGGCCTGCTCCCTTTGCTGTTTGCGACGGGGCCGGGTGCGATTGGTAACCGCACGATCGGCGCTGCTTCTGCAGGCGGCATGCTGACGGGCACGATATTCGGGGTGATCATCATCCCCGGGCTGTATTTCGTATTCGGTACGATCGCATCGCGACGCCGGCTTATCAAAAATGAAGAAGAAAATCCTTTAACCGAAGAATTTGAAAACCATGAATAGCAATGCCATGTTCAGATACCTGGGAAGCGTATTTTTTCTCCTTGTCATAGCAGCCTGCAATGTGCCGGAGCAGGTAAGCACTACTGCAAAGCAGCAGATCCCGGATCGCTACAATGCAACAGCGGATACCATTAATACCGGACGGCTTTCGTGGAAGACTTATTTTGCCGATCCGAACCTTGTGGCGCTGATTGATACAGCGCTGATGCGCAATCAGGAACTGCAGATCGTCCGGCAGGAGATCAGGATCGCCCGGAACGAAGCACGTGTGCGGAAAGGCGAGTATCTCCCGTTCGTCGGTGTGCGTGCCGGTGCGGGTACGGAAAAGGTTGGCCGGTACACCTCCCGCGGCGCCAGCGAAGCTACCACGGATATCAGGCCCGGTGTGGAGATGCCGGAGCCGTTGCCGGATTATATGGCCGGCCTCTATGCTACCTGGGAAGTGGACATCTGGCATAAGCTCCGCAATGCAAAAAACGCAGCAGTATCACGCTATCTCGCCACGGTAGAGGGGAAAAACTTTATCATCACAAACCTGGTGGCGGAAGTGGCGGAAGCCTACTATGAGCTGCTGGCATTGGATAACCAGCTCAACATCGTTAAGCAGAACATCAGCATCCAAAGTAGTGCGCTTGCTATTGTAAAGCTGCAGAAAGAAGCGACCCGTGTTACCGAGCTGGCAGTGCGCAAATTTGAAGCTGAAGTGCTCCGGACACGGAGCCTGCAATACGATATACAGCAAAGGATCACGGAAACAGAGAATCATATCAATTTGCTGCTTGGTCACTATCCGCAGTCTGTACCGAGAACCACGCACACATTTGGCGAGCTGATGCCGGAAGTGGTGCATGCAGGCATTCCGTCACAACTGCTGGCAAATCGTCCTGACGTCAAACAGGCTGAACATGAGCTGGCTGCTGCCGGCCTGGATGTGCAGGTAGCCCGTGCCCGGTTTTATCCTTCGCTGGGTATCACTGCAGGTATCGGTTACCGGGCTTTCAATCCGTCGTACCTGATCAAAACACCGGAGTCGTTGCTTTATTCGATAGCCGGGGATCTGGCGGCGCCGCTGATCAACCGCAACGCGATCAAGGCTGCGTATAATACAGCCGGTGCAAAGCAGTTGCAGGCGGTATATCATTATGATCAGACCGTATTGAATGCTTATATAGAGGTGATCAACCAATTGTCCCGGATCAGCAACCTGGAAAAAAGTTAAGACCAGAAGTCCGGACAGGTGCAGGCGCTCTCACAATCCATTGACATCTCGAATAAGCTGTTTATATCTGCCCGCGCCGATTACATGGAAGTGCTTATGACCCAGCGCGATGTCCTGGAAGCAAAATTTGAATTGATAGAAACCAAGATGCAGCAAATGAAGGCTGCTGTGTGTATATACAGGGCATTGGGCGGAGGCTGGCATTGAGCATGTGGATAACTTTGCGGAGTTAATGCAGAATTATTCTTGGCTGAGAAAAATACCCGTCCTATCTTTGCAGCCGCTTCGGCAAAAAAGTTCTTTTAAAAGTAACATTCAGGTAATACCGGAATAACAATGGAAAAATATTTTTCCCGTTCTTTTGGTAAATTGAAAAAGGGTATTACCTTTGCAGCCCGTTGGTTAAAAGGGACGGGAGTAGTTCTTAGGAAGGAGTAAAGGGTGGCGGTCGCTAAGGGGTAACTTAGCGTTTCAGATTGGGTTCTGCGTCATGCACAGGATTGGCAGCCGGCAGAGTCCGGCAGTCGATAAAAGGTCTTTGAAATCAGGGAAGCAAAAACAAAAAAACAGACTGGCCGTAGAGAAGTCTACGGCCGCAGGTAAGAGCGTAAGATAACAATTACGATCACGACAAGTCAATATAGAAATGTAAACTACATTCGTCTTTTGATAAGTCAGTGGTTGAACAATTCATTTACAATGGAGAGTTTGATCCTGGCTCAGGATGAACGCTAGCGGC
>JBEBVQ010000106.1:0-7622 GCA_040392625.1 Taibaiella soli
GTCAGATTCAGCAACCTTCGCATGGAGATACCGGTAGTTTTTCTTACCCATAACAAAGCTGCTCCCGTGACGATACTTGTAATAAAAAACAGAAGTACCGGATGTTGCGCCACCAGCCAATAGCTGCCGAAGAAGAAGATCCATACCGACATCAGCAAAAAAACCAGCATTAACACCGGCGCAACAAAAGCACCGGATCCGGCAAGACGGAGCCACCCCCCCTGCCTGCTCGCCACATCCGCAATTATATACAACAGCACCAAGACGAATAAAAGAAAGATAGCGTTGGTATTCTTTATGCCATACACATCAGCAACCACCAGCATAAAACCCGTTGCGGACACTGCTGCAGCCTGCTTCAGAAGGGAAATCCTTACGCGAAAATAAACGGATGTTTTATACAGCACAAAATATACCAGAGGTAAAATGCAGGCGCTGGCAATGAGCATCCTGTAAAAAAAAGAAATTTTTTTACCTATATCCACACCATTAAGCGTCGCCTCGCTGATATAAAGCTGTGCAGGTATATCCAATAAGAAAGCGGGTTCTTCTGTATAGTACCAAAAAAGAAAAGCCCATATGAATACAGAAATGATAGCGATTTCTTTTCTCATTCCGGAGCGTACATGATATTTGGCAAAAATAGAACGAATTATCTCAACCATCTATATAAATGGACACGCGTGTCAAAATGCATGGATTCCAGTAATCCATACATTTTTCATATAAAAACTATTCCTTTTCTTTCAGCAGAATATGTATATCCTTGATCAACTCCTTGACAGACACTTCATCCGTGCCGTCGTAATATTTGCTTCTGATCCGGCCGTGGCCATCCACAAGCGCGAAATAGTTGGTGTGTATAAAATCGCTTTGGATATCGACTGTAGCCGTATCCTCACTGGCAGAGACCAGGTATCCATACCTGGCTATATCGTACAGTTCCTTTTTATCGCCGGTAAGGAATATCCACTGCGCAGGGTCTGCATCAAAACGCAGGCTGTACGCTTTCAGCGCCTCCACGGTGTCTTTACGCGGATCTACGGTATGCGATAAGATCACTACGTTCTTATTTCCGCGAAACTCCTCGTACACCTTGTTCATATTCTCATTCATCTTGGGGCAGATACCCTTGCAGGTAGTGAAGAAATATTCCACCACCCGGATCTTGCCGGCCACATCTTGCTCTGTGATCGTCTTCCCATCCTGGTTTACAAATGAGAACGGCCCGACGGTGTGCCCCGGATTACCGAGTACACGCAGGGTTTCCTGGCGGGTGCGTATATCCTTATTATAATACGCCATGAACACGGCGCTGAGCAAAATGAAAAAACTGACGAGGAATATGGTGATCTTTTTATTCTTCATGACCGGAAATATTTGCCGTGCGAAGTTACGCAGTTAGGTGTAATAAAAGCAGGCGTATCAGCGGCCGGGTGCAGCTCACCCGTCAATATTATACTTGGACATCTTGTAGTAAAGCGTCTTCCGGTCAATATTCAGCAGCCGGGCGGCTTTCGACTTATTATATTTCACAGCCTGCAGCGTTTGTGTGATCAATTCTTTTTCATTTGCAGCCTGCAGGGCTTTCAGGTCCGGGCCGGTATTTGCTGCGGGCTGTTCGATCGCCGACACCATTTCTTCCGGAAGCGCCTCCACCGTAAAATGGCTCCCTTTAGACAGCAGCACGGCACGTTTGATCATATTCTTCAGCTCCCGGAGGTTACCCGGCCAGTCATACCGGCGGAACAAGGCACGTACTGCCGCATCCGGCCCCTGCACATTTTTGTTCAATTCGGCATTCGCTTTCCGGGTAAAATAATCGGTAAAGAGTTCAAGATCTTCGTTTCTTTCTTTTAACGCCGGCAGTTTTATTTTAAATTCATTGAGCCTGTGATACAGATCTTCCCGGAAGCTTCCGTTCTTTACCGACAACAGCAGATCATCATTGGTAGCCGCGATAATCCGCACATCCACCTGTACCGATCGTGTACTGCCAACGGGCTGTATCACCCGCTCCTGGATGGCACGCAGCAGCTTCATCTGCACTTCGTAGCTAAGGTTCCCGACTTCATCCAGGAATATAGTACCGCCGTGTGCCGCCTCAAACTGACCCTTCTTATCCTGCAAGGCGCCGGTAAAAGCGCCTTTGACATGCCCGAACAACTCACTGCCTGCCAGATCATTCGACAGCGCACCGCAGTCAATTGCAACAAACGGCCCGCCAGCCCGTTTGCTCTGCATATGGATCATACGGGCTGCCTGCTCCTTGCCGGTACCGCTTTCCCCCTGCAAGATCACCGACATATCCGTGGGCGCTACCAATTGGATATATTCATACAAACGCCGGGAAGCTTCGCCCTCACCCCGGATAAAATCTGACATATCCGGAGCAGCCGCCCCCTGCTTAAGTTGCCTGTTGAGTGCGTCATTCAGGATCATGAGCAGCTCTTCGGGGTTTACCGGTTTGGTTATATAATCAAAAGCGCCCGATCGTATTGCCCGGACAGCCGTACGGATGTCATGGAAGCTGGTCATGATGATCACTGGCAGCTCCGGATTTTTGCCGTGTGCGGCAGGTAATAATTCCAGGCCTGTACCGTCCGGCAGACGGTAATCAAGCAATACCAAATCAAATCCGCCTTTCTCCACCAGTGATTTTCCGGACGCAAGTTTATGGGCGGCCTCTGTGGTATGGCCATGTTTTTTCAGAAAGTTTTCAATCAGATCTGAAAAGCTGATGTCGTCTTCAACAACAAGAATATATGCCATGAAAGATTTGCATTTTGAACGTTTCCGGAATACCGGAAACATCGATCAACCCGGGATATGATACGGAGGCAAGCATCCGCACAAAATCATATTGCTGCATCCCGGTGTCATTTCCCTCACCATAAAATTACCGGGAAGCAGGCATATAAAAAAGAAATCAGGGAAGAATCCCCGACTTCTCTCTTTTAAACCCCCTGATGGTTCATCTTCAAATGTCTGTTTAAATTTTGTACTGAAATTATTTAAAAAGAATTTCTGAGTACACAAAAAGTCGCCAAAGTTGTGCCAAACCGGCGCCGGTTTATTAATACGCTGACTTTAAGCAGGCTTTATGTGCCGGCTTCTTTTTTTCAATGACAAACTGTTGAAAAAAACCACAGTCTGCGGAGGACAGTTATGGAGTCCGGCGGACATATTCTTCCGTGTATGACAACAATTCCAATAACTGTCGCTCTATCTGGTGCAACTGCTCTGCGTCGGGCCAGGGCGCTTGTGCGTTCCGGAGCTGTATTTCAGTCTGCCGCAATACAGCCGACAGCTTTCCGGCGCCCATCTGCCCCGTTCTTCCCGCCAGCCGGTGCAGGATATCGATAAGCCCCTGCCTGTTTTCTGACGATACACATGCGCGCAACAGGCGAAGATCCTCGCGGGTAGTATCTATATAGCTCCCCAGGGTTTTACGGATCAGTGCAGCATCGCCGCCGGCCATATCAATTATGGGAGAAAATGTTGCAGGCAAAGGAACTGCATTTTGCGTATCCTGCATCGGAGGCGCGGGAATCATATCAAACAATGCAAGCAGGTCTTTTTCGAGAAAAGGCTTCATGAGCAAGCCGTCAAATCCCTGCTTACGGATCTTCTCTTTCTCGTCCGGCATCGCTTGTGCCGTAAGCGCAATCACCCTGGTTGCCGAAAAGGCCGGCATTGATCTCAGCGTTTCAAGCAATGCGTATCCATCCATCCCGGGCATCCGGATATCCATAAGGATGGTGTGTATCTGCTTGTCTGCGGGCGCCTTGAGTAAATCTGCCGCGTTATGAAAGCATTGGTGGGCTATCCCGTACTTGGTAAGTATTCCTGAGCAGAGGTTGAGGATGAAGGCGTCATCATCCACAACCCAAACCCGTTCTCTGAAAGATGTTGATACTTTATCATCCTGCTCTGGCCTTGTATCGGCAACCCTGGCCTTCGGCAGTGAAATATTCACGGTAAACACACTTCCTTTGCCCGGTTCGCTCTCCAGGGAAATGGCTCCTTTAAAAGCGTCAACCAGTTCGCGTACAATACTTAGTCCCAGCCCGGTACCCTGCCGGCTATCCGGCGCTATTCGCTCAAACTGGCGGAATATCTTATCGTGATCTTCCGGCGCTATGCCTGCACCGGTATCGGCTATAGAGAATACAAAAGTGGTCCGTCGCGGAAAATCAATATGCTCCAGCCGGAAGGACACTTTGCCCTTGTCCGTAAATTTGATCGCATTCCCAAGCAGGTTATACAGGATCTGCTTCAGGCGAAAAGCATCTCCCAGGTACAGCGGCGCAGCCAGCGGATCGCCCGGGACAAAAATAAAATCAAGCCCTTTTCGTTCTGCAAGAATTTTAATGGATGCCGCCACTTCCTGCAGTAATTGCTCCATATCAAACGAGCTGCTGTCCAGCGTTACACTGCCGGAGGTGATACGGCTGTAATCCAGCACCTCATTTACAGACTGAAGCAGGTGCTGCGATGACTGGTAAATGACATCCACATCAGCAGGCACAGATGCCCCGCTCAGCTTCATTTGCTCAGCCGTTCCTATGATCGTCTGCAGCGGTGTCCGCAGTTCATGGCTCATGTTGGCGAGGAATCGTTCCTTTACCTTGCCCAGCTGTTCAGCTTCCTCCTTAGCTGCAATAAGCTCTGTCCGGTAACGGTTGCTTTTGGCGATATCTGCAAAAATGAAAAACAGCAGCAGACCCGCCCCCGACATAAACAGGAATACGATCAGCTTCAACCGGCCAATACCTGTATTCACCAGTTCGGAAGCGCGGATATTCTTTTCCGTAACGAGATCCATCTCCTCCGTTTCAATATCCTGAAGCATGATGAGCACCTGGCTGATAAGCACATTGCCGGAACGGCTGAGCTGCATCTGTTGGCTCAGCAAACCTTCGCGCTTCTGCTGCATATCCGATTCGATGGTTGCGATACCGGTACTGATTTCCTGTATCAGGCTGTCTTCCTTTGCAATAGCGAGCGTATCGATATGTATCTTCAGATCTTCCTGTATCAGCCGCTGCATCCGTACTACTTCCGGCTCTTTTTTTTTCCCCACCAGTCGATCCCAGAACGATTGCTTCTGCTCCGGAGCCCGGATCACCGAATCCACCGGTTCAATGATGGTAGTAGTCTTCATCTCGGTGGTGACCACACTATTATCGAATCGTGTGCTGTCTGCCGACAGCAGATCAGAAAGGCGACGTATCTGTACCGAAAGCGTATCATTTTTTATCACATCGCTCCGCAGCCTGATATAATTAAGCAACAGGCGGTCGCGCTCACGGAGCAGGCTTTTCATGGAATCGATCCTGGGGAGCTGGCCGTGATTATCACGGCTCATCATGCGGAGCGTATCCAGCATATGCTGCAAATGCTGCGATTCTTTCAGGAAAATATTATAGGGCTGCCGGTCGCTGATCAGCGCCTGGGTACGCTGCAACTGGTCGAGCTTTACCACCTCACGGAATACCTGGTTCACAAACTGCAGCTTGGGACTTGGCTCACCCATCGAATGAACGGTCTGCAGCATCCGGAGAAATGTGCCTTGAGTAAGGCCCCATGAAACTACTACCGCAGCAGCCGCCAGCAGGAAGGCAAAAATGACTTTCCTGGCAATAGACCCCGAGTGTTTTTTTTCTGAATGCATGGCGGACATAATAGTAACCGGCTGGCTTTCTTTTGATACAAAAGAAACAAAAAATCAAGATTATGAAACAAGCGCCAAAATATCCTGCGTATGTCGCCTGCACCTATTCACCCTGAAGCCGTTGATTGAAAATGTTTTGAGAACAAAAGCCGGGGATGCAGATCTATTTCAATTTTTTCACGGAATTATTTTCCAGCAACGATTTCATTTGTGTAATAGCCACTCTGTTAAGTTGTATCAGCCTTTCACTTTGTGATAATCCCTGTTGTATCAATAAAGCATTGATGCTTTCCATATTGCTCAATACGACTAACTGTTCGATACTGGCTTCATCACGGATATTACCTTTTGTCTCCGGATTATTGTCCCGCCATTCTTTAGCGGTGATACCAAATAGCGCCATATTCAGCAAATCAGCTTCATTGGCATAAACAATGCTTATTTGTTGTTTCGTCAGCTCTTTCGGCACCAGGCTTTCTTTGATGGCATCCGTATGGATACGGTAATTTACTTTCGCCAAAGTTCTTTGGATATTCCATTCCAGCTGATTTTGTTGGCTTTCATTGTCTTTCAGCCGCTGGAATTCTTTGATCAGATAAAATTTAAATTCTGCGCTCAACCATGTTGCAAATTCAAAAGCAATGTCTTTATGAGCAAATGTACCGCCGTACCTTCCTGTTTTGGAAGCAATACCGCTTGCATTGGTCGTTTCAATCCACCGTTTGGGAGTTAAGGAAAAACTGTTTAACCCCGACATGTTTTTATTTCCATCGAATTCGATGGAATTAAACGCCGGGTTATGAAACTGCTCCCACAAACCAATAAATTCAATCGTACTGCGGTTGCGCATCCAGTTTTGCAGAATATAGTCACTTCTTTCAGCATCTCTATACCTCGCTATATCCGTCAATGAAATATAATCCCCTTCATTATTCTCATAAAGAACAATATCTATCTGCTGCACCGTTATTGTTTTATTTTTAGCCATAGCGTTAAAACTATAGATAGCAAATTTAACAAATCAAATTGATTGTCAATCAATTAATACACACATTCCGTAATATTTATTTTGATTTTTTCATCACCAGGCTTCCTGTCTGTAGCCGCCACGCATACCTTTTATCTAATCTCCCGTTCTAATGTTATTTTTGTCCCAAAACCATCCCGCATGATCCTTGTTGACCAGTTACGGAATGCCACTATTGGCGCACTGAAACATCTTTTCCCGGATACGGAAATTACCGGAGCGCTGATCACTGTCAACCAGACAAAACCTGAATTTTCCGGCGATTACACGATTGTGCTGTTCCCGTTCCTTAAACTGCTCCGGCAAAAACCGGAGGCGCTGGGGACTTTATTGGGAGATTACCTGGTGAAGCACGGAGGGCTGGTTGTATCCTATGAGATTGTCAGCGGATTCCTGAACCTTACCATACGGGAGTCTTACTGGTCTTCATTCCTGCTCAATCATTTCAATGACCGGAATTATGGGGAAAAGCCCTGCCAGGATAAGCGGGTGATGATCGAATATTCTTCTCCCAACACCAACAAACCGCTGCATTTCGGACACCTGCGTAATAATTTCCTCGGCTTTGCCATGGCAAATATCCTCCATGCTGCAGGCAAACAAGTGATTAAAGCCAACCTGGTCAATGACCGGGGCATCCATATCTGCAAGTCGATGGTAGCCTGGCAGCATTTTGCCAACGGCGCTACGCCGACCGATGTGGGTGCAAAAGGCGATCATTTTGTCGGCGATTATTATGTCCGATTCAATGATGCTTATAAAGAGCAGGTGCATGAACTTGTCACACAAGGTATGGAGCAGACGACGGCTGAACGGGAAGCGCCCATCATGAAAGAAGCGCAGGATATGCTGCGGCGCTGGGAAGCCGGCGATACTGAAGTACGGGAACTCTGGAAAACCATGAACGGATGGGTGTAC
>JBEBVQ010000107.1:0-7547 GCA_040392625.1 Taibaiella soli
AAATCGCGTCTCTACGTTAGAACAATTGTTTCAGAACATTATATACCACCTGTGGTTTCCCTAATGTATAAAAATGCAGCACCGGAACCTTTTGCGACAACAATTCACGGCACTGCTCCAGCAGCCATTCCGTACCTACCTGCTCGCAGGCTTCACTGGTCTTCGCTTTCTGCATTTCCCGCGACAGCTCTACCGGTATCTCCACATTGAATATGCACGGCAGCATGGTCAGTTGCCGGCAGTTGGTAATCGGCTTCAGGCCGGGGATAACAGGCACATTGATCTGCTGCTCCCTGCATGAAGCCACAAACTGGTGATAGTATTTGTTATTAAAGAACATCTGTGTGGTAATATAGTCGCCACCCAGATCAATCTTCCTTTTCAGGTAATGGAGATCCGTCTCGCGGTTAGGGGATTCGAAATGCTTCTCCGGATAGCCCGCAACGCCGATACAGAAATCACTCTTCACTCCGTCCATAATATCCTCTTCGAGGTATTTCCCCGAGTTCAGCTCTACGATCTGCTGCACCAGCTCTTCGGCATAACGGTGACCATGCGGATGCGGTGAGAAGAATTTTTCATTAGCCGCTGCATCACCCCGCAGGGCAAGCACATTATTCACGCCGAGAAAATGCAGATCAATAAGGGCATTCTCCGTTTCCTCCTTGCTGAAGCCGCCGCAGATCAAATGCGGCACGGCATCTACGCCATACCGGTTCATAATGGCGGCGCAAATGCCTACCGTGCCCGGCCGCTTGCGTATCTCCACCCGTTCAAAATTACCATCGGCGCGTTTTTTAAACACCTGTTCTGCCCGGTGGTAAGTAACATTTACAAACGAAGGCTTGAACTCCATAAAAGGATCCAGCAACGTAAATATCGAATCGATGCTTTTCCCTTTTGTAGGTGGCAATATTTCGAGGGATACGATCGGTTTGTCCGCCTGGCGGATATGTTCTGTTACTTTCATATGATTTTTAGCGGCGTAAAAGTAATAATTAATTAGCCAATGTGATAATTAGCCGATTAGCTAATTATCCCTCGCGACAGGCATTAGCTAATCAGCACATTGGACTAATTGGCTAATTAAAAGCATAATCCCTATTTTTGTCGCAAAGCACAAGCTGTTGAAGATATATACAAAAGGGCTGGTCAAGCGCTATCGTAACCGTACGGTGGTCAACGATGTGTCGTTTGAAGTGCAGCAGGGAGAGATCGTCGGGCTGCTGGGGCCGAACGGCGCCGGAAAGACCACTTCCTTTTATATGGTGGTAGGACTGGTAAAGCCGGACGACGGCCATGTATATCTCGACCAGCAGGAGATCACCGCCCTGCCTATGTACAAGCGCGCCAAGCTGGGCATCGGCTACCTTCCCCAGGAAACATCCATCTTCAGAAAGCTGTCTGTAGAAGACAATATCGGCGCCGTGCTTGAAATGACCAAACTGACAAAAGCTGAGCAACTCCATAAAAGGGATGCATTGCTGGAAGAATTCCGGCTGACCCATGTACGCAAAAGTCCCGGAGACGTACTGAGCGGAGGGGAGAAACGCCGTACGGAGATAGCGCGCGCACTTGCCGTTGACCCCAAATTCATCCTCCTCGATGAGCCTTTTGCCGGCATTGACCCCATCGCCGTGGAAGACATCCAGACGATCGTTGCCCGGCTGAAATTCAAAAATATCGGCATCCTGATCACAGACCATAATGTACAGGAAACCCTGTCCATCACCGATCGCGCCTACCTGCTGTTCGAAGGGAAGATCCTGAAATCGGGTACCGCCGAAGAGCTTGCTGACGACGAACAGGTACGGAAAGTGTATCTCGGGAAGAATTTTGTACTGAAGCGGAAGGAACACCAGATAAATAATTAGCTAATCGGCTAATTAGCCGATTAGCTAATTATTTATGATAATTTCCCGGAAAATATGTACCAACCGGGATTTTTTTTTATATTTATAGCCCATAGACCCGATTTCGATCCACTGCCATGAGCATCATTACCCCGGCACTAAGAGGCATTATCAAGCTGCGCCAGAGTGCAATCGACAATTTCATGCTGAATCCTGTGGACACACAGCGACAGGTCTTTAACGACCTGATCGGCTCGGGGCAGTTTACGGAATATGGCAAGAAATACGGGTTCGATACGATCAACACCATCTCCGAATTCCGCCAGCGGGTACCCATCAACGATTACGATACGCTCAAGCCTTATATACAACGCATTCTCGAAGGCAGTCAGAATGTGCTCTGGCCCTCCCCGGTAAACTGGTTTGCCAAGAGCAGCGGCACCACAAGCGATAAAAGCAAATTCATCCCGGTAAGCCGGGAGGCTATGGACGACAACCATTTTAAAGCCGGCAAGGATGTGCTTACACTGTACCAGCAACAGTTTCCGCAATCCGGCTTTATCGGCGGCAAATGCCTGGTGATCGGCGGGAGTCATCAGGTAAACCAGTTGAATGCAGATTCTTTTTACGGCGACCTTTCAGCCGTTATGCTCCAGAATATGCCCTGGCCCGGGCAACTGGCCCGGACGCCCGACCTCTCCATAGCGCTGATGGACGAATGGGAAGAGAAGATCGAAATGATCGCCCGTACCACCATCCGTGAAAATGTGACCTTCATCGCCGGTGTGCCGACTTGGACGATCGTGCTGATCAAACGGATCTTTGAGCTGGCCGGCACCGATAACCTGCACGATGTATGGCCCAACCTGGAGCTGTACATCCACGGCGGTGTAAGCTTCAAGCCCTACAGGGATCAGTTCCGCCGCTATATCCCCTCCGGGAATATGCACTACCTGGAGACCTACAATGCATCAGAGGGTTTCTTTGCTGCACAGGATGAAGCAGACAACGAAGGTATGCTGCTGTTCCTGAACCACGGCATCTTTTTCGAGTTCATGCCCATAGAAGAATATGGAAAAGAAATGCCGGAAACGGTGACGCTGAAAGGAGTGGAACTGAACAGGAACTACGCGCTGGTCATTACTACCAACAGCGGTCTCTGGCGCTATATCGTGGGCGACACCATACAGTTCACTTCCCTCTATCCGTTCCGGATACGCGTCACCGGGCGGCTGAAGTTCTTCATCAATGCTTTCGGGGAAGAAGTGATCGTGGACAACTCAGACCAGGCCATCGCAGATGCCTGTGCAAAGACCGGCGCAGTGGTGAACGATTATACGGCGGCTCCGGTATATATGACCGGCTCCGAGAACGGCGCCCATGAGTGGATCATCGAATTTGAGCACCTCCCCTGCCCGCCGGAAGTATTTATACAGGCGGTAGATCAGGCGCTGCGGAACATCAATTCGGATTATGAAGCCAAACGGCACAAGGATATTGCCCTGCGCATGCCCGTTATGCACATTATGCCCAAAGGCGGATTCAATCTGTGGCTGAAGCAAAAAGGCAAGCTGGGCGGCCAGCATAAAGTGCCCCGGCTGAGCAACGACCGGAAATTTATCGAAGACATGCTGCCCCTGACGATGTAGGGGCAATCCTGTGTGATTGCCCTGAGAGGGATGAGGATTGAGGGGCAGATCACGGGTATATCCCCATCCGCATGGCATTCTTGATCAGGCCCACCACATTTTTTGCATCCAGTTTATGCATCAGCACCAGCCTGTAGTTCTCCACAGTCCGGGGGCTGAGGTGCAATTCCTGCGCGATCTGCTGATTGGTATATTCCTCAGCGATCAGTCTCAGTATTTCCTTCTCCCGTGCGGTTAGCTCAGGCATATGCCCGTGGCGCGACCGGGCCAGCGCATCATTGGCAAGGATATCTTTAATGGCCGGAGAAAAATATTCTTCTCCTTTGAATACGGTCTCTATAGCCGTCACCAGCACATTCTCCTCTTCTGTTTTCAGCATATATCCTGCAGCGCCGTTGTTGATGCAGCTCCGGATCAGAAAAATGCCGTTGTGTGTTGTAAAGATCAGGATACGGATGCCGGGATACTGCTCCGTAACAAGGCGGGTCAGCTCATCGCCCTGGATATCGGGCAGCTGGATATCTACCAGCAGCACATCCGGCTGCTGCACGGCAAGAGATGCCAGCAAGGATTTCCCCGTCTGGAATCCGCCGGTGATCTGTATATGCCGGTGATTTTCGAGCAGGTTTTTAAGACCGTTCAGCATGACAGGATGGTCATCCACGATCGCTATCTTAATCATGTTTTGTTCAGCCATAATCCTGGTTTAACAATTTAGCATGGGCAAATATTATCGAAATGCAGGTACCGCCTGCAGATCCGGACTCTATGATCATATCACCGCCTAAATCCTGTATCCGCTGCTTCATGCTTATCAGGCCCATCCCGTCAGACGGAGGGGCCTGGATACCGGCGCCGTCGTCTTCCACGGTGATGGATATCTGCTCATCAATGAGTGTAAGCATAACGGTGAGCTGGGTGGCGAATGCGTGCTTTACCACATTCTGCACCAGTTCCTGTACGATACGGTACAGGACAAGCGCAAACGATTTTTCCAGCCGGTTCATATCTCCATAGGAAAAGAAATCCAACTTGAGCGCCCTGCTTTTGCTGATCCGCTCACAAAAGGTCTTCACCGCTATTTCCAGTCCCTGCTGCTGCAGCAGCTCGGGCATCAGGTTATGTGCCGTCCCCCGCAGTTCATCTGCTGTTTCTTTCAGCAGGCGAACCACCTGCTGCATTTCCTCCGTTCTCCCCAACTCTTTGTATTTGTCCTGGATGGAATGCAGGTACAGCATCATCGCGGAGTGCTGGCTGCCGATGCCGTCATGCAATTCATGGGCAATACGGCTTCTTTCCCTTTCTTCTCCTTCCATCAGCGCTTTGAGCTTTTCTATCTCCTGCCGCTGCTCCATGTTGCGTGTTTTTTCGGTGTATATTTTCTGTTTGTGCACAGTGCTGCGGTAGAGGCTTATCAGCAAGGTACACAGGATCATGGTTGTACCGATCGTTCCGCCGATCCAGATGTTCCGGTCCTTGATCCGGTTTTCCTGTTGGGAGATCAGCAGCTTGTGCGCCATCAGTTGGCGGTCTTTTTCCCGGTCCCGGTATTTTGCTTCCAGTTGCCCGGCAATCTGGAGCTTTTCTTTTCCAAACAGCTCGCTGAACGCCTCCCGGCTTAGCTTCTGATAACGGTAGGCTTCCCGGTACCGGCCTGTGGCGCCATATACATTGGCCAGCTTTTCATAGAGCGCTTCCTTCGTATCCGCTATCATTCCGCTATCCAGCATTTCAGCCGCGATGAGCAATATCTCTTCGGCACGCTTATAGTCTTCCAACTCAAAATAAGCCGTACCCAGACCCATATACGCAGTGAACGTAACAAAATAATCCTTGTTCTCTTTGCCATATTGCAATGTCTTCCGGAAATGCGGGATCGCTTTCTCCGGCCGGCCTTCATGCAGATAGATGGCGCCCAGGTTCTGGTGTGCCGTCGGCTGGGCGTTGGTATGCAGCAGCTTTTCCATTACCGCTACCTGCTCCAGATATACCCGGGCGGTATCGTACTGTTTTTTCATGACAAAGGCAGCGCCTATATTCGACCGGATATGGTTCAGGCCGGTCACATCCGCATGTTTAATGGCCAGCGCTTCGCCCCGCTTCAGGTACTGCATTGCCCTGGAGGCTTCATCCATACGCAGCCACATCGCCCCGACGGTGTTATACACCATTACCTGCACATAATAGGGCTGAGGGTACTTTTTCATCTCCTCCAGCGCCTTATAAGAATAGGCAATGGCAGTATCATATTTACCGGTATAGAAATAAGGGATCGTAACAGCGTTCAGCAACAAGACGTACACATTATGATCTTCCGGAACTTTGTCCCGGAGCGCCAGCGCTTCAAGACAGAATGCCAGACTGGAATCATACATGCCACGGGCGTTATAATAATCCACCGCCTCATACAAGGCATTCATCTCCCCTCTGTAATACCCGCTGCTTCTGCATTGCGCTATCAGGTACCGGTACAGCGTTATTGCACTGTCGAGGTTGTTCTTCTTCAGTTTACGCGCTTTGTAAAACAGAGGATGCAGCACAGCCGTATCAGGAATTTGCTGGGGCAATTTATACCGGAAATCACCGGGGATCTCCTGGCCTTTAACTGTATAAGCAAAACACATGCCTGCAGACAATACCAGGAAGCAGCATAACACCTTGATATGTATTGTCGCCGGATATATAAGGTTCATTTGCGCCGCCCTGTTTTTGTAAAGATAGTGATAATGTAAAATGCAGGATATGCGGGCAGGACGTTCCCTCCAAATCCGTTACGCATATTTTCTGACAAATAAGTAGTTGTACGTTTTTCAGATTCCGTATTGGTACTCTAAAATATCCGGTGCAATGCCGTTAATATTGCTTTGAACGTAAAAATACATTCACATATTTAACAACAGCAGGTTATGAAAAGAAATTTTATAAGCATGTTGACTGGCGTCATTACAAGCATCTGTATAGGTGGTACACCTGTAATGGCGCAGCAACTGGATGTGGAATGGGTAACTCCTTTCTCCGGCAGCGGAAGATTTATCGTTACTACTGAGACAACACTTGATCCGGAAGGCAATGTTTTTGCCGTAGGCACTTTCAAGGACTCTATGGAGGTAAACACGGTGAATGGCTCTGTAAAACTCGTTGCCGGTACTTCTGAAGATATGTTTGTAAGCAAGATGAACCCATCCGGAGCCATTGAATGGATCAAACAGGTGGGTGGCAAAGATGTTTTGGGCAACAACAGCGGGAGCAGCAGCGACCAGTTTGTCAATCACTATTTTTCCATTGTTTCGGATAACAGGGGGGATTTATACATTACAGGTAATTACAAAGACACTGTTGATTTTGATCCGGGCAGCGGTACTGTTACACGGAGCACAGGGTCTTACCTGGGCGGCGCCTTTCCGGGGCAGACCCCTCCTACCCTTTTTTACGAAAACGGCTTTATACTGAAGCTCAGCAACGATGGTGAATTTCGCTGGGTAAGGACACTGCATGGGAAATCCAATTCTATTTCCGGCATTGCCATGGATCAAAACAAGGGCACTTTCGCTGTTACCGGCTATTTCCAGGATACCGTTGATTTCAATAACAGGTTAGGCACTGATGTGCTGGGAGCAACTCCTCCTGGTAGAAATGTTTTTGTAGCGAGGTATGATACTGCCGGCCAGTTCAAATGGGTACGGAAAATGGGGGGAGGCAACTCATTCGGGACCCGCAATGAAGGGAACGGCATCAGCATCAACAACCAGGGTTATATCTTTACGACAGGCGTCTTCCGCGACTCTGCCGATTTTGATCCGGGTCCGGGTGTCCACCTGCTGCGTTCGGCTGTGCGGCCTGCTGAAAATGTCTTTGTTTCCAAGCTCGATTCCAACGGCAACCATGTCTGGGCCAGGGCAATGGGTGGCGTGCAGGGTGCGTCAGGAGCCAGAGGATCTGCAATAGCAACAGACAACTCAGGAAACGTCCTGACGACAGGATATTTCCAGGGAACGGGCAGCTTTGATCCCACCACCAATACTACGATCCCTTCAAATGCCAACCT
>JBEBVQ010000108.1:0-7473 GCA_040392625.1 Taibaiella soli
AGCCCATAAAAAAGGCGCGTTCTTTGGTAATCCCTGCTTTACGCAGATACACCCTACCTGCATCCCGGTAAGCGGCGACCACCAGTCGAAGCTCACCCTGATGTCGGAGTCGCTCCGTAACGACGGACGTATCTGGGTGCCGAAAAAACAAAACGATACACGGAGACCCAACGAGATCCCGGAGGAAGAACGTGATTATTACCTCGAGCGCCGTTACCCGGCATTCGGCAACCTGGTACCCCGCGACGTGGCCAGCCGCGCCGCCAAAGAGCGCTGCGATGCAGGTTATGGTGTTGGCGCCAGCCGCCAGGCGGTATATCTTGATTATGCCTCGGCGATCGAACGTTACGGGAAAATTGAGGCCGGCAAGCACGGGTTGCACGATGCAGATGCCGCCACCATCCGTGCATATGGTATGGATGTGGTGAAAGAAAAATACGGCAACCTGTTTGAAATGTATGAAAAGATCACCGGTGAAAACCCATATGAAGTGCCGATGCGGATATATCCTGCGGTACACTACACCATGGGCGGCCTGTGGGTGGACTATGAGCTGCAGACTTCCGTGCCGGGATTATATGCGCTGGGCGAAGCCAACTTCAGTGATCACGGCGCCAACCGGCTTGGCGCTTCAGCATTGATGCAAGGACTGGCAGACGGCTACTTTGTGATACCATACACGATCGGCAACTACCTGGCAGACGAGATCCGCACCAATGCCATACCGACCAGCCATCCGGCCTTCGAAGCGGCAGAGAAAGAAGTCAATGACCGCATTCAGCGCCTGATGAGTATCAAAGGAACGGAAAGCGTTGAATCATTTCACAAGCGCCTCGGCAAGATCATGTGGAACAAGTGCGGTATGGCGCGAAATGAAAAAGGACTCCGCGAGGCTATCGAAGAGATCAGAGCATTACGTAAGGAATTCTGGGGCAACGTCCGTATTCCCGGCGAGATCAGCGAATTCAACCCGGAACTGGACAAAGCGGGCAGGGTAGCGGACTTCCTTGAGTTGGGCGAGCTGATGTGCATGGATGCGCTGCACCGCAACGAAAGCTGCGGCGGGCACTTCCGCGAAGAATACCAGACCGAGGAAGGAGAAGCCCTGCGCCAGGACGATCAGTATATGTATGTGGCCGCATGGGAGTATAAAGGCGAAAGCAATTTCGTCATGCACAAAGAAGATCTGCATTACGAAGTCGTGCATCCGACCCAGCGTAGCTATAAATAATATAACCCGATAACAATACAACCATTTTACAATGGAGCACTATAATATGAATCTCACCTTAAAGGTGTGGCGGCAAAAAAACAACAAAGCCAAAGGACATTTTGAAACCTTTCAGGTAAAGGATATTTCTTCTGAAATGTCCTTCCTCGAAATGTTCGATGTGTTGAATGAGCAGCTCATTGCGGAGGGTAAGGAGCCGATCGCTTTTGACCATGACTGCCGCGAGGGTATTTGCGGTATGTGCAGCATGCACATCAATGGTCGTGCGCATGGCCCCTGGCATGAAACGACAACCTGCCAGCTTCATATGCGCGAATACAAGGACGGTGATACCATCGTTGTAGAGCCGTTCCGCGCCAACGCTTTCCCGGTGATCAAAGATCTGGTGGTGGACCGTACGGCCTTCGACCGGATCATTCAATCGGGCGGATATGTTTCTGTTAACACCGGTAATGCGGTAGATGCCAATGCCATCCCCATAGAAAAGCAGCGCGCTGATGATTCATTCGCTGCGGCGGCATGTATCGGTTGCGGCGCCTGTGTGGCTGCCTGCCCCAATGCCTCTGCCATGCTGTTTGTATCGGCGAAGGTATCCCATCTCGCGCTGCTCCCGCAGGGAGATCCGGAGCGTAAGATCCGGTCGGTGAATATGATACAGCAGATGGATAAGGAAGGCTTCGGTGCATGCACCAATATCGGGGCCTGCGAAGCCGAATGCCCCAAAGGCATTTCGCTCGAAAATATCGCCCGTCTGAACCGCGAATATATCAGCGCGGTGTTCTCGGGTGATGCGCAGCATGCGTGATGGGGAATACTGACATACTTATCAAATTATGCCGGTGATAATATGCGGTGCACGTTACACGGGCATTACACGATAAAGCGTACGCATTTGCGTACATTTTACGAAACGCTTTTTGGGCTTGTGTGATTGGTAAATGAGTTCTTTCCGAAGCTGTTTGCGGGTTCAGCTTCTGGCGGGCATGCTCCGGCTTCACGGGTTTGAGATTTATGAGCAGACGTGTAAAGAACTCAGGGGTTATCATTTTCATTACGGACTACAATCACCATTACAGGTAATCCGCTGATTGACGGCCACCCGTCTTTTCCTGGCGTTTGCTATCTGTATGGTGAATTTGTGTTTATCAGGGATATTTCCGCTTAGCACTTCGTTGGGAGTAAGTCCGTGAAGGTTATTCTGCGGCATGTTGTTGTAATCGGCCAGGGCGTTATCCAGGACTTTGATCAGCTCTTCGGTATCGGCCACAGGACTTGGGAACAGATAACGGTATTTGAGTATTTTATTGGCCGCTTCCGCCATACTATTGCTTTGTATGATGTCCACTTGCACGATAAGCTTCTTCCATAGCATACCGGGTTTGCTCAACCAGTGCGTTACTGCTCCGTTGTTTTCAGCCCCACCGTCAGTAATTAGTATTCCTTCGTGATTCATTAAACCGAATTTTTCCAATACCTGATGTAATGTTTCTTTGGCAACCTGGCTACTATAAACCGTGGCCGCTTTACAGGCGAGTATAGCTCTGCTGTAATTGTCACGGATGAGGTAGAGGTAATGCTTTACCCCGTTGACTGTCTTAAAAAGAGTAACATCCATGTGTAACACTTTCAGGGGAGCGGTTGCGGAGATGGGATCGTAAGGGTATTTCTTCCGGACAGGTTTTCTTGTGATACTCAGCAACCGGCAGTATTTGTAAAAAGTGCTTTGTGAGCAGTTGATCTTTTGCTCCCGTAGTAATTGGAGATAGATGGATAATAACGGCCAATGGTAAAAGCGGCTCTGGGTACATTCATCTCGGATAGTCTTTACTTCATTCATAGTCAACTGCGCGGGATGTTTCCTGCGGCAGAGTTGAACAAGCGAAGCACTACAGACTTTCCTACTGCTCCAGGCCGTCCATTGCTTGTATGAGAAAGGAAGGTATTTCCAGAAGCGTTTGTGATCATCTTTGTTCAGGTATCGGAGTGTATTTTTCAGATAGTTTGTAATAGGCAATACATGCTGGTGGGTTAAGGTGAATGATTGCAAAAGATGCTGTTGTATTTTCAACAGGTAAAGCAATGCCCTTATTCCCCCTGATTGTCTTCTTTGGACAGGTATGATTCCTCCCGGCATCCAGAAGCTGTCAACGGACAAATGTTTCCAGCGTTGTCGTGTGGAGCGCGGGATGCGGCGTTGTATATCCCGGTCAAGTTCACCGGCAGCGTATTGGAGTTTGGTGGAGGGATGGTAACGGAGGTAAATCTCATTGACCATAACAGGGGATGTTTCAGTATTATGGGATGCCCGGTGAAATTTATGCGTAACAAACTCTGACCCGCTACCGGTGGCAAGGGAAGCCTCCATACATATGCCCCTGATGTAGCGATGGGCTATGATTCAATATACCTAAGGAGCGCCAGTAACTCTTTGTCGGAGATGTTTTCCTGATCAGACTTATCATAAACGGATAACAAATACACCTGTGCCCCTGCTACATGCACATGCGTAATAACCCTTGCCCCTCCGGATTTGCCTTTACTCTTAGAAGAAATAGCCAGCCGTATCTTATAACAGTCTTTGCCGATAGGTGTGCCCTGTAATGGGTTTTTCCTCAGATCATCAATCAATCTTCCCAGATCGTTCTTGATAGAACGGTATTTTTTTGCCAGTTTCCTGACCTCCCGTTCAAAGTTATCAGTATAGGAAATCTCAAAGTTCATCGAGCAGTTGCCTGGCGGATTTAAGTTTTACCTTTCCCTGTTTTGCCAGGTTCACCTGTTCCACAGCTTCTTTAAGCCCTTCCAATACTTCGGCCTTATAGGGGGTCAGCGGTTTGGCCTTTACAAAACTGAAATTCCTCAGGAGCTCCATAATGAAGGCTGCTTTGTCTTCTTTTATTTCCAGCAGTATTTTCATGTTATTATCTTTTAAACGACATCTGTACTTATGACTGCCTGTTTCTTACACAGAATATTCCTGAGTACTTCCATTAAGCGCTGACGTCTTATTGTCCGGTATGTCAGCCCGTGTTTTATTGATACAAAATTAAAGAAATTCCATCAACTGATCAGTTATGGATGCATAGACCTGCTGAACATGGTGGAAAAAGCATAGGCGATATGTTGTTTTGTAGTATTTTCATAATTCATAATCCAATTGTCCTTGTTCCGGCCCCACATACATATACTGTCTTTTAGCTACTGGCCGAACCTGGGCTACGGGCGCTTCGGGGCGAAGATCACCTCGACACATTATGATATACCCCCAAGATGATTTACCTTGGCAACCCATAACCGACATCTCATTTCCCATGAAAAAATACTTTTTGTTAGGTTCCCTGTTTTGCATGCTCGCCATGGCGGCGGCAGTGCAGGCGCAGCCCCGTGTGGAACTCAGCGAATCTTTCGAAGAACCCGAAGGCGGATGGAATAAAGTACTCCAGCTCTCGAATGGCAATACCTTCTTTTTTCATTTCAATAAAGACAAAGGCGTTGAAGTCTGGGTGTACGATAAAAGACGCCGGAAGTCCTCCAACCTAATAATAGCGGGTACCTTATGGAATACGAAGAAGCTGCCCGAATCAACCATCGAGGGTTTTTACGAGATCGGCGGACAGCCGGTGATCTTTCTGCACCAGACCATAGACCGTACCCCGTCGCTCTTCCGTATCATACTTAATGAAAATACCGGCGCGGTAGAGGCCGAAGAACTGATCAGCACATTGCCCCGTTATAAAACCGGTTCCGGCTGGGCTATGGCATATGGGGGCGTCGATGCCATGGACTTCTATGTAGAGAAAGACCCGAATTCGGATTGCTATGCAGTCGTAAACTTCAATTCATTCTCTTCCGAAAGCGGGGAGCGGATAGAAGTCGTGCATTACAGCGGAGCGGAAGGAAATCATAAGGTGCTGAACCGTGCGTTCTATCAGGTGCCGGCCGGGAATTTCAAGTATATCGACTTTATTGCGATGGCCGTAGATAAGCAGGCTGCCTATATCTGCACCTATGGCTATCCGGGGAAGTGGTCATCGAAAGATTCGAGACTGGTCATTTCCAAGCTCGCGCTGACAAACAACGAGTTCGTACACCGCCAGTTGGAGTTCTCGGAAGACTTTCGGGCGACAAGCGGGATCATGCTCTATAATCCGGGCACTAACCTGCTGCAGTTGATGACGCTGACCGAGATATCGACCAAAAGCAACTTCCTGACGGGCGCCAGCACTACCAGATTATTAAGCCTGATGAATTATATCGACCCGCAAACACTCACCATCATTGCATCCAAGCCTCTGGCGGCACAAATGGTATCCGAGCACCTTACCCGACAGTTGGGGAAAGAATCCCGCTATTATGGCGTACCGCAGCAAATGGTGCTGAACAGGGATAATACCACTACCGTACTCATGGAGGAAATGCAGCGTATCGTAAAGCGGAATGCTTCCACCGGTGCCATCATATCTACGCAGACCAACCTCGGCGGCATCGGTGTTTCCGAATTGAATGACCGGGGCATGGAAGAGGACGGACATGTGATACTAAAGATGCAGGTCTCGGCAGGGCTATTTTACCCGATGTATATAGCTCGGAAGAGCAAGGGCCTTTGGTCGTATCGCGGGTCGGGCTTCCGGGGTATGCACAACAATGCCTTCCTTTCATTCGATTATGTAAATACCGATAAAGGCCGGTACATACTATTTAATGATTATCCGGCAAATTTTGAAAAAGCAGAAGGGAAGAGAAAAAGAAAACCGGTAAAGACAATCAGCGGATCGAATACGGTTTGTTATAAGATGCAGCACGGACGGCCCGAAAGTTTTTACCTCTTTGGCCAACCCGGTAAAGGCCAGTCGCGTTTCTGCTATGTGGAAGCATCGCATTACCTGGCAGATCAGAAAACATATGCAACCTTGCTGATGCAGCGCAACGGCAGGGAGAAAAAAGCTTCAATCGCCTGGGTGGAGTTTGAATAGAATGAAAAATTGAAAATTGAAAATGGAGAGTTGAAAATGCACTAATTTTCCATTTTCAATTCTCCATTCTCAATTAAATAAACGTGAAATACGCAGTAATTACAGGAGCTACACAAGGGATTGGCAAAGCCACGGCAGCACGTCTGCTGCGGGAGGGCTTTTCTGTTGCGGTTTGCGCCAGAGGGCAGAAAGACCTGGATGAATTGCAGAAAGACTGGAGTGAAACCTATCCCGATCAGCAGGTTATCTGCCTTCGTGCGGACATGGGCGTACCGGAAGATGTGCAGGCCTTTGCAGACAAGATATTAAGCACATTTCCGCAGGTAGATATTTTAGTCAATAATGCCGGCGTCTTTACACCCGGCACATTGGCAGATGAGCCGGAAGGCAATCTCGAAATGCTCATGGGCGTCAACCTGTTCGGCTCGTACCGGCTGACCCGGCTGTTATTGCCCCATATGAAAGAGCGGCAGTCGGGACATATCTTCAACATTTGTTCCGTGGCTTCGCTACAGGCCTATCCCAACGGCGGGGCGTACAGCATTACCAAATATGCCCTGCTCGGTTTTTCCGACAACCTGCGGCTGGAGCTGACACCTAACCATATACGGGTGACCGCGGTGTGCCCCGGCGCCACTTATACACATTCCTGGATCGAAAGCGGTGTCGCCGCGGCGCGGATGATGGAAGCCGAAGATGTAGCATCCGTGATATGGAACGCATACTCATTATCGGAAAACGCCAATATAGACCGGATCGTGATGCGGCCGGTAACAGGAGATTTATAGGTACTTTTACCCAATTCTTGCAAGATATTTGCATGTGATCTCAGAATCTTTTATTTTGCAAAGGTTCCGAGCCGCATCTATGAAATTAACAGCTACCCCTTGAATTATGTTTTAACGTTATTTTAAATAAAAACCCTTATGGCGCAAGGGCTTTCGGGGTTAATTTTGTGTGGCTAACAAAATGATGGAACGAATCAGGCACTTATGGCGTTGCTTTTTAGCGTGTACACTGATGTTTGCAAGCTGTACACAGTCCTGGGGGCAGACAGTCGTATTCACTGCGTCCGCCAGCGTCTCTAAAATGGGGCTGCAGGATCATGTGCAACTGACATACACGATCCAGAACCCGCAGCACGACCTGGTATCGGTAGGGCCGGAAGGTGACAGGTTTAAGGATTTTGTGGTAGTCGGTGGACCTTCCCAGCACCAGAGCAGCCAGGTGAGCGTGGTGGGTAACCAGATGCGGCAGTCCGTATCCCTC
>JBEBVQ010000109.1:0-7407 GCA_040392625.1 Taibaiella soli
CTCCGTCGGCGGATCGCCCACGGCATGCTGATAATCTTCGGGATCATGGCCGCCGTAAAACGTCCACGTGCCTTTGCCGTATTCCCCATGGATATACCGGGCTTCGTTGGCTGGTTTATATTCTCCCAACACCAGCACGCTGGTCTTCAGGTTTTCTTTGCGGAATGAAGTCGTCTGCCCCATAAAACCTTTGATGGTCGTCGTATGATTCTGGCAAAGCATGGTGGGTACAGGATCGAATTTGGCGGAGAATGTAAACAGCGTGAAGTAATCTACGTCCATCGGCACACGGCGGTAGCGGGTATTGTCGATCGATGAAAACTCGTACTCGTAAGGATTATCCACCAGTCCAAAATTCTTAAAGGCCAGACACTGTGTAAAATCAAGCCGGGCCTGCGCATCAGGCGCCATCGGATCGCCGTCGAACGGTACATCGCAGATATCCGTCTTGTGTGCCGACATGGCAATATCATAGCTGTCCGTAGCAGAACACATGGCAAACAGGTAACCACCTCCTGAAACAAACGCCTGGATCTTTTTAGCCACAGCGAGCTTCAACTGCGACACCTTGCGGAAGCCATGGCGTGCTGCAGCGGCTTCCTGTGTAGCTACTTCTTCCTGATACCAAGAAGCATTGCGGTACCCCGCCCAAAATTTACCAAACTGGCCGGTAAAATCTTCGTGATGCAGATGCAGCCAGTCATACTCCATCAGCTTGTCCGACAATACCTCATCATCATATACTTTGTCGTATTGTATCTCCGCATAAGTCAGCGCCAGCGTCACTGCATCATCCCAGGGCAATTTATTCGGCGGTGTATAGACACATATCTTCGGCGCTTTTTCCAGCTTGATCACATCGCCGTTATAATCGGGGTGGGCAATTTCAGACAGCATACCCGAATACTGCGCATCGCTGATCACCTCGTAGCTGACGCCGCGCAGCTTGCACATCCGCTCCATGGCATCAATATGCTCCATAGCGAAGCTGCCACCACGGTAATTCAGCAGCCAGTCCACTTCGATACCTTTTACCAGTGCGGCATACGCTATGCCATATGCTTTCAGATGATCCGCCTGCCCCTCTGCCGCCATAGGAATAAAAAGCCTGGCTGCCATTGCTATATGTACTGTCAGCAGGCAGGCAGAAAGAAGAGTCAGCTTCCTGAAATTTTGTAATCGCATATCTGAGATTCAAACTTCTAAATTACAACAAAGAAGAAGGGGAACATGACCCAATACCATTTTTTAACAAGAGATGATACTTTTTATTGTCAGCATCACGGATTCACCGGGATTCAGACTATTCTCACGAAAGCTCCTGCTCCATTTCCCGGAACATGTCACCCGGCGGCACCTGCTCCCATAATATCCGGTATATAGCTTCTGCAATAGGCAGCGTAATGCCGAATTGCTGCGCCACATGCCGCATACCGCGGGCCGCGTAATACCCTTCGGCAACCATGTTCATTTCAAGCGTAGCCGACTGGATGGTGTACCCTTTGCCCACCATATTCCCAAACGTCCTGTTGCGGCTATGCAGCGAATAACAGGTAACAAGCAGATCCCCCAGGTAGGCGCTGGTATGAAAATCCGGACGTTCATCCGAAGGATGCATCTGATCAAAATGAAGCGTAAGGAAACGGTACATCTCCCGGTAACAATTGGTGATATAAACGCTCAGGAAGTTATCGCCATAGTCCAGCGCATGAGCAACACCCGCCCCCACCGCATAGATATTCTTCAGCACGGCGGCAAACTGCGCCCCCCATATATCATGGTTGTGCGTTGTATTGATATAATCAGTGGAAAAAGCAGCAGCCACACTGGCTGTAAAGGCTTTGTCAAGACCCGAAAAGGTCAGGTATGACAACCGCTCATTGGCCACTTCTTCGGCATGGCAAGGCCCTGTAATCGCTACATAGTTTTCGGGGCGTATCTGATAATACTGCTCCAGGTGGTCGTTGAGCAGCAGGTTTGTTTCCGGCATGATCCCCTTTACCGCCGATACCACTTTCTTGCCAGCCCAGGCATCCGCCGGGACGCGCTTCAGCACTTCTTCGGCAAAGGCAGAAGGCACTGCGAACACAACCGTATCACATTGATCCAGCACCGCCTGCAGATCGGCAGAGGGCGCCACAGCCCCGGGCATGAAACGTACGGAAGTGAGATAATCCGGATTGTGGTGTCGCATTTTCAGATGCTGTACGGCGGCTTCCTTGCGCAGCCACCAATGAACGGTATGTCCGTTATCTGTGAGTATCTTGGTCAGCGCCGTTCCCCAGCTGCCGTTCCCGATAACCCCGATTTTTGTATTTTTATTCAAGATGATCTTTTTTAAATTAGCTGATGTGATGATTAGCTTATTAGCTAATGACTCCTCGCGACAGACATTAGCTAATAAGCATATTAGCTAATTAGCACATTTACTTTGTCAGCTTATCCACCACTGTCACCCGTGTTCCATCCTGCAATAAACGGGCAATTGCGCCGTAAGGAGCGGTCACTACCTTTTCACCTTCTTTGAGGCCGTCGAGTATCTGTACATGCCGGTCGTCCTGCAAGCCTGTTTTTACATCTCTCAGCGCTACAACATGCTTATTGGTATCCAGCACAAACACCACCTGTCGGGGCTGTTCTGTTACAGACGCAGCCTGTACGCTGTCTGGCCAGTCGCGGGTGGTAACGGCATTCACCGGTATGGCAAGCGCGTCTGTTGCCGCCCGTGTACGGATCGCTACCGAAGCCGACATACCCGGCTTGAACACAAACGCTCCCTGTCTCTTCCGTTCCGAAAGGTCTGCATAAGACTCCGGCAGGATGAGGATATGCACTACATAGTTGGTCACCTGGTCGGTATTGATCTGCTGGCTGCCTGTCACTGATGCGGCTCCGGCAGCAGACGACACCGCTACTTTGGATACAATTCCTTTAAAGAGACGACCGCGGTATGCATCCGCCTCTATCTCCGCCGTATCACCGGTCTTCACTTTCACGATATCCGTTTCACTTACATTAACGCGCACCTCAATCCGGCTCATATCGGCGATGGTCAGCATCTCCGTACCCGCCATCTGCGCCGTGCCTACCATCCGCTCTCCTTTTTTTACATTCAGCTGGGAAATAATCCCGGACACCGGCGCCAGTATAGTTGTCCGCCGCAGGTTTTCCTGAGCCTGCTGCAGGTTGGCCTGGGCGGCATCCACGCCGAAGCCGCCGCCCGAAGCGCTTGCACGGGCCGCTTCATAAGTGGCCAAAGCGCCCTTGTAATTCGCCTCCGCCTGCTCGAATTCAAGACGGGAAATAACTTTCTCTGCATACAACTGCTTATTACGATCATAGCTGGCAAGCGCCAGATCGTACTGCGACTGCGACTGGCGGACCATCTCCTCCGCATTCCGTGCAGATGCGCGCGATTGAGCCACACTCGCGGCAGCCTGGCTGACCATAGAGGTGTAAATAGCCGGATTGATCTTTACCAGCAGCGCGCCACGGGAAACACTGTCGCCTTCTTTAACCGTCAGCTCAATGATCTCGCCGCTTACTTCGGGGCTGATCTTCACCTCGGTTTCCGGATAGATCTTACCGCTGGCCGTCACGGTTTCTACAACCGTACTGCGCGAAACGGCTTCTGCCATTACCTCGATGCCTTTATTCCCACCCATCCTGCCAATCACAATGACCAGCACAAGGGCGAGTACGACACCTATGATCCACCATGTTGTTTTTTTCATACAATTATTATAATTGGGTGATCGACATTATCCGAACCGGGCAACCACAAGAGGGCAACCACAAGGGTTGCCCCTACAGGATCGTGGATCCGGGCGATACATTTTTTTCCGGCGACACAAACACCAGTTTCCCGTCTGCGTCTTCTGCCATCAATATCATCCCCTGGCTTTCGATGCCGCGCATCTTCCTCGGCGCCAGGTTGGCCACCACGGTCACCTGTTTACCGACGATCTCCTCCGGCGTAAAGTGCATGGCAATCCCCGATACGATCGTTCGCTTTTCCATACCCATATCTACTTCGAGCTTCAGCAGCTTGTCTGCTTTCTCCACTTTCTCCGCAGCAAGGATCGTACCCGCGCGGAGATCTATCTTCGCGAAATCATCGAAAACGATTTCCGGCTTATAAGGCGTTGCTTTCGTCCCTGCATCAACAGTATCGCCTGCTGCTACCGCCGGTTCGGCGGGCAGGTTTTGCATCAGCTTTTCTCTCTGTGCTTCCATTTCTTTATCTTCTATTTTCCGGAATAATATTTCGGGTGCGCGCAAGGGATAATTGGGCCTGAGCAGATCTATGCGCCCGGCATTCTCCCATTCCAGCATGCGGGGTACCACTTTCATCATATGACACATCCGCGCGGCGGTAAACGGCATGAATGGATTGGCCAGGATGGCGAGGTTAGCCGTGAGCTGCAGGCACAGATGCAGGCAGTTATCGATCAACTGCTGGTTTTCCGGCTGCTCCGCGAGGGTTTTCGCAAAAATCCAGGGTTCTTTGTCCTGCATGTATTTATTTCCCTTACGGGCCAGATCCATCACGGCAGCGAGGGCATCCCTGAATTTGTAATGTTCAATACCCGTTTCCACCAGTTCCTTTGCCTGTTGTATATCCCGTATCAACTGCCGGTCGCGCTCGTCCATTACCGCCTGGTGCAACTGTGGTACACGACCGTTACACAGCTTATGCATCAGCACAAAAGCGCGGTTCACATAATTGCCGAAGATGGCCGCCAGCTCATTGTTATTCCTGTCTTGAAAGTCTTTCCAGGTAAAGTCATTGTCTTTTGCTTCCGGCGCATTGGCGCACAGCACATAACGCAACACATCCTGCTGATCGGGGAAATCTTCCAGGTATTGATGCACCCACACGGCCCAGTTGCGGGAGGTGGAGACCTTCCGGCCTTCGATATTCAGGAATTCATTGGCGGGCACATTATCCGGCAGCACAAAGCCACCGTGGGCTTTCAGCATGGCCGGGAAAATGATACAGTGGAAGACGATATTATCCTTGCCGATGAAATGCACCAGCCTGGTATCTTCTTTACACCAGTAATCGCTCCACATTTCTGTAAGCTGCTTGGTGGCGCTGATATAACCGATGGGCGCATCAAACCATACATACAGCACTTTTCCTTCCGCGCCGGGCAGCGGTACGGGTACGCCCCAATTGCTGTCGCGGGTCATGGCGCGGGGTTGCAGGCCGTTGTCCAGCCAGCTTTTACATTGTCCGAACACGCTGGGTTTCCAAGTGTCCTTCTTTCCTTCTATGATCCAGTCTTTCAGCCAGTCTTCATATTTATTCAGCGGAAAATACCAGTGTTGTGTCGGGCGTTTTACAGGAACGGCATTGCTCAGTGCGCTGCGCGGATTACCCAATTGTTCGGGCGACAGCGTTGAGCCACATTTCTCGCACTGGTCACCGTAAGCGTCTTCGTTGCCGCATACCGGGCATACCCCGATGATATAACGGTCTGCCAGGAACACCTGCTTTTCTTCGTCGAAATACTGCTCGGTTTCTTTCACCTCAAACACGCCATCGTTATGCAGCTTTGTGAAGAATGCCTGTGCCGTTTCGTGGTGTGTTTTATCTGAAGTGCGGGCATAGATATCAAAAGAGATGCCCATCCGCTCAAAGCTGTCTTTTATTATGGCGTGATACTTATCTACAACTGCCTGGGGTGTTGTGCCTTCTTTCATGGCGCGGATCATGATCGGGACGCCATGCTCATCGCTCCCGCATATAAATTTCACATCGCGCTTTTGGGCGCGCTGATAGCGCACATATATATCAGAGGGGATATAGCATCCGGCGAGGTGGCCGATATGCACGGGGCCGTTGGCATAGGGCAATGCCGCCGTCACCAGTATCCTTTTAAAGTCCATTTTTTACCAATTGAAAAACGGTGCAAGATAATTAAAAAGGAGGAGGGAATCTCTATGACATGTGTCCGTCTAATCCGTGATTCAGTCTCCACTTCTATATGCTTTGCCAATGCCATAAAGCCAGACAAACCAATAAACATAAAAAAATCATTCGTATCTTTATCTATAAACTTAACATCCTATACACATAGATGGAAAATATTTTCACAAACGGTGTACTTTGGTTCCTGGCAGGACTCCTCCTCTTGCTGGGCGAACTGGTCATGCCGGGGCTGGTGCTGATCTTCTTCGGACTGGGAGCATGGGTCACGGCGCTCGCCTGCCTGTTCTTCGATATCGGAATCAACGTGCAACTGGCTATCTTCCTGGCCTCCTCCATCATTAGCCTGGCGTTGCTACGCAAAGCCATCCGTGAAAAATATATGAATTTCCGGCAAGGCCCGTCCGGCGATCTGGAAGATGATTATATCGGGCAAACAGTAACGGCGCTGCAGGATTTCGGGGCCAACACACCGGGAAAGGTTTCTTTCCGTGGCTCCAACTGGGAGGCTGTTTCCTCCAGCCCGGTCACGAAAGGACAAACACTGGTCATCACAGGATTTAAAAGTATCCGGCTCACCGTCGAGCCGTTAAAAACAGAAGTATCATGAATGCAAATACCATCGTTTTTTTTGGCCTGGCCGTCCTGGCCGTTGTACTTTTCCTCACCACGATCCGCATTGTACCGCAGCGCTCCGTATATATCGTAGAACGGTTCGGGAAATATAAAGCCACGTTGATGGCGGGCTTTCACGTGATCATCCCGTTTGTGGACCGTATCGCTTACCGGCATACGCTTAAGGAGCAGGTGATCGATGTGGCCGCACAAACCTGTATCACCAAAGACAATATCTCCGTGGAAGTGGATGGCGTACTATACCTACAGGTGATGGATGCACCAAAGGCGTCTTACGGCATTGACAACTACAGGTTTGCCGCCATACAGCTTGCCCAAACCACCATGCGGAGCATCATCGGACGAATGGAGCTTGACCGCACCTTTGAAGAGCGCGAAAGCATGAACAGCATCATCGTAGATGCAGTGGACAAAGCCAGTGAACCCTGGGGCATCAAGGTGACGCGTTACGAGGTAAAGAACATCGCGCCGCCGCAAAGCATCAAGGATGCCATGGAAAAGCAAATGCGGGCCGAACGTGAAAAACGGGCCAATATCGCTACTTCAGAGGGCGATATGCAGGCGCAGATCAACCGGGCTGAGGGCGAAAAGCGGGAACTGATCGCGCGGTCGGAAGGGGAAAAGATGAAGCGGATCAATGAAGCCGACGGCAGCGCGGCCGAGATCGAGGCTGTCGCCCTGGCCACGGCCAAAGGTATCCGCGAGATCGCCTCGGCTATCCAGAGTGCCGGCGGTCAGGATGCAGTAAACCTGCGCATTGCCGAGCAATATATTGCGGAATTCGGGAACCTGGCCAAAACCAACAATACCATGATCCTGCCTACCGACCTGTCGGA
>JBEBVQ010000110.1:0-7387 GCA_040392625.1 Taibaiella soli
CCGGCCAAAAGGACAGGTCACATCCCTGTCATCATAGGGAGTTAGTATAAGGCAAGCATAGGGTAACCAAGGATCTGCCAAGGGATAACTCCCTATCTAAGTATGGTTAAACTACAGAGCATAACAAGGAGCTGTCATCCCGCACTCGATGCGGGATCGTCTGAATAAACCACAGACCCAATGCATGAGGTCGCCGCAAACGATTGCGGCTCGGGGGTCGCAATGACAGGTGCTGTTAATAGTATCGTTATACCGCAAAGCAGACGCTCGAAATATCCGGGACAGCCTGTGGCTTTCTTTTGCGTGAAGTCTTAATAAAACCGCTTGACTATACGGATGTTTTTGCTGCGTGAAAGCCCCCCGGGATTACACCCCGGCTCACCTTCAGGTACAGGTTCCCCGAGTTTTTCATAGTATGTCTGCCAAGCGGGGAAGATACGACCGGTAGCCGGATCGTTGAAAGTCATCGGCTGTAATTGAAAGAACGGCTGGCCTCCGTTGGCATGTTTATAGGCGTCATAGACCAGTTCGCTGCAATAATATTTACCGTTGTCTGCTGCGAAAACAGCGTCATAAGGCAGTCCCTCCTGTGCCTGTGCAAAGCTGAGTGCTGCCGGTATCAGCTTTTGGTGTTTTTTCTTCAGCCTCCCGGCAATCACCTTTGGCCGGCCGCTGCTGTCCCGGCTCCTGTCGAGAAAATCCTGCAACGGTGTGATGCATACGCCTTTGCTGCCTGTGGCTTCAATGACGAATATCGAATCGTTGTGGGTATATACAATGCCTACATGCGAAAAGTCCCTGCTGTCTGCACCCTCTGTTACTGTTTCGATGGCATCACACATGGGGCCGCAGTCCAGGTCCTGGAACAGCAGGTCGCCGTCGATCAGCCGGAAATCCGCTGCCGGCTGTGCATACAGGGCATATGTACAGGTTGTGAAAAAGAGTATCAGGGAGATGAATACACCGAAACGCATGAGATAGCTTTTTAAGTATCAAGTAACGAGTAGCAAGTAACAAGTTGGTGATACAATACGGCTTGCTACTTGCTACTCATTACTTACTACTCGTTATACTGCTCTGTTGATATCAAATGCTTCCAGTTCATTGGCAACAGCCGTAAGGAAGCCCGCACCCAGTGAACCGTCCACAATACGGTGGTCGTAGCTGAGCGACAGGTACATCATATGGCGTACGGCGATCACATCGCCCTCGGGTGTTTCCAGCACTACCGGGCGTTTCTTGATGCTGCCTACGGCCAGGATGGCCACCTGCGGCTGGTTGATGATCGGCGTACCCATCAGGCTGCCGAATGTACCCACATTGGTAAGGGTGAATGTGCCGCCCTGTGTATCATCAGCCTTTAGCTTGCCGTTGCGGGCGGCGTTGGCCAGGCCGTTTACATCTTTCGCGAGGCCAAGCAGGTTTTTGGTGTCGGCATTTTTGATGACCGGAACGATCAGGTTGCCGCTGGGCAGTGCCGCAGCCATGCCAACATTGATATCTTTTTTCACGATGATACGGTCGCCGTCCACGCTGCTGTTGATCATCGGGAACTTCCGGATACAGTTCACAATGGCTTCGATAAAGATCGGTGTGAAGGTGATCTTTTCGCCGTATTTCTTTTCAAACTCTTTCTTGGCCCCGTCGCGCCAGCGCACGATATTGGTGACATCGGCTTCCGTAAAGCTGGTGACGTGGGGAGAGGTAGCTTTGCTGCGCACCATATGGTCGGCGATCAGCTTGCGCATCCGGTCCATTTCAATGATCTCGACATTGCCGGCAGGGATGGCGGGCGCTGCTTGCGGCTGTGCCGGGGCTGCCGGTGCGGGCTGGGCTGGTGTAGCCGGTTGTACAGGTGCTGCCGGCGCTTTGCCACGGTTGGCGATATAGCTGAGTATGTCTTTTTTGGTTACTCTGCCTTCATTACCGGTGCCGGGTATCTGCTCCATCTCGGCCATGCTGATGCCTTCTTTACCTGCGATATTCAATACCAGGGGAGAATAAAAACGGTTGCTCCCGGTTGCTGCTGCCCCCGTTGGCGGAGGTGTTGCGGGCGTTGCTGCGGGTTGAGGCGCTGCCGGTTTCGGGGCTTCCGGAGCTGCTGCCCGGGGTGCGGCGGCAGTGGAATTGCCTGCAGCAGAATCAATACGGGCAATAACGGATCCCACCGGCACTACATCATTCTCATTATATAGTATTTCAGTAATAGTACCCGCTGCCGTAGAAGGTACCTCGCTATCCACTTTATCAGTGGCGATCTCCAGCACGGTTTCATCCATCTGCACACTGTCACCGGGTTTTTTGTGCCATTTCAGGACGGTGGCTTCTATAATGCTCTCGCCCATCTTGGGCATCACTAAATCAACAATGGCCATGTTTAGTTATTTGTATGTTTTACGGATAAGCTGCAAAAATAATCAAATGAGGGGCAAAAGTACGATTATGGGGAAAATAAGCGCACGCCACATACATACGTATTGCATGTACGATAATTTCACCGGGTTCATTTGAAAATGAAACGGCGTATATTGTCTCAAATATGACACCTCCGGTTACCGGATCACGACCATTTTTTTCGCACCCGAAACGGCGCCGTTGCAGCGCAATTGGTAGTAGTAGGTGCCGGAAGCAAGCTCCCTGTTATTCAGCATAATATACCGGACGTTGTTGCCTACGCGGTACGTTTTTATCTCCTGGCCATGGGTGTTGAACAATGCCAGTTCTCCTTCATATACACCATCAGGAAGCTGATATTGGATCGTTGTCATCCCGTCTGTGGGATTGGGCGCCGGATCGGATAAGCTGCCGCCGGACAGGCTGGTGCTTTCTTTTAACCCCAGCCCGCTGGCGCAAGGATCACAGGGAATGGTGCCCGGCAGTGTGTACACATCATAATCGTAATTACTGTACCCCTTATGTGCCAGCGCTTTGAATTTATTGTTACCGGCATTATATATATAAAAGTTATTAGGGAAAGAATTCAGGATATCTCCGTTTTCGTTGATCACCAGCCTTTGCCCCTCGCCGGGATTGGTGACCGACCAATACCAGGTTGTAAATTCGATCAGGTTGTCGGTATGGAAAAGCGTTTCGGAAATATACTCCGCACCGCCCCATACCATATACCCCGGCTCATAGCTGTAATGGGTAAATCCGGGTACATTCGGGAAGTTGATGGTTTTCCATAATGAATTATCCATATTGTATATCTTCAGTTGCTTGGAGACGGTATCGAACATGGCGATCTTTCTGCCGGAAAGGCTGAGGTTGACGATCCCCGCAATGCCCGAAGCTGTATAATGGTGCTCCAGCACCATTTGTGCCGGTGATGAAAAACCGCAAAGAAAAATGAGAGCGATGGTTGTAATAAATTGTTTTTTCATCGGGATGATTTTTTGAGAAGGAAATTTATGTGAATGGCGAAATCTGTGTATGGATACTATTTTCGATGCAATATTAATATATACTGACTGTATAAGGAAGTGCACGTGACATTTATTCATGTTATGATGCTGTTAATGAATCCCCCTTTGTTTTATGAGCCAATTAGCTAATGATCCCTCGTGATTGGCATTAGCTAATCAGCACATCAGCCAATTGGCTAATTAAATCAATAAACCGCATCCCGGAAGTCGCGGCGGCGGATCAGCCTCATATCCTGCAGGATGGAAGCCTTGACATTTAAGGTGAAATTAAAGCTCTTCCGTGGCCCGAAGGGGATCGCCCCCAGGCGCATTTCCCAGCAGTGGAGATCGCGGTAAATATCAATGGAGGTGAAGGTTAACTGTTTGATCGTAAAATCATAACCCGTAGAATAGGTGATCTTCCAGTGGCTGCTGATGTTGAAATCACCGCTGATCATGACATTCTGATTGTACCGGATCGTATCCGCTTTTTTTACCGCGTTATAGCTGTTGTTCATGGTCAGCGCATAGGCCACGTTGATCGACCAGGGGATGTTAAAATCAACATAGTCATTATATCCGCCTTGTTGCATCAGCCGGCTGAATTCATCTGTTTTCGTGATCTCGTTATCGTTGCCGGTCTGTTGTTTGGAGCGGAGCCCCGCGCTCAGCGCAACACTGGCGCTGGTAAACCGTGCCACGCCTCGGCCTGCGTCCCATGAGCTGGTGGCGATCCGCTGCCCTGTTTCGTAGTCGAGGGTATAAGGATCAAAAGATGCATTGGCGCTTATATTTAATTTGTTCAGCACGTTGGTACGGAACGAAACGGCGATCGGGCTCCATTTAAATGAGTCTGCCGCCACGTTATAAGAGCCGTTTACAGAAAAGGCGTCGATCAGAGTAATATTCTGGCTGCCGGTGGCTGTATCTTTACTGCTGCGTGTTTTGATCTGCAGGTTGTTGTTTAGCCCGTACAGGATGCTGCTGCTGAATTGACCGTATTGTCCCAGTCCCGGAACGCCTACTACAGACCCGTCATAAGGAGATAGATATACGGGCTGGGACTCGGCGCTGAGTCTTGTCCGGTAGTAATAATTAAAAGGGTTGGCAGCATAGTCGGGCTTGTAATTGAAGCCGGTGCTGGGTGTCAGTACATGCCGGATGCCCATCAGCTTTCCCTTCCGGAACATTTTCATGCCGTATATACGCGTGCTGAGCTGCATATTCAGATCAATGTCCCGCGCTGTATAAAAACCGCGGTAATTGCTGGTATCGAGCTCGAACCGGGTATTGTCAAAATACCGGTATTCCCGCTGCGTCAGCCAGTACTCGTTATAATTGGCGCCGAAAGAAAGGTTGACAAACCGGAACAGGGTGTATGCGGCGCTCAGCGGTACGGAATGGCGTACGCCGTTCCGGAACTGATCGAACGAAAGGGCATTCATACTGAAGGCGCTGTCGTAAAAGGATATCTGGTTCTGCGCATTTAATGTATAGCCCAGTGTGATCTTGTCATACCAATTGGTGCCCGTGCTGTTTTTCTTCTGGAACGGGTTAAACTGCCCCAGGTAAAAATTCAGTTCGGGAAGTGTCACGTTTACCTGCTTCGTCTGGGTGTTCTGGCTGTGCCGTGCGCCTACGGTCAGGTTGTAGGGTTTGTTGGCCCAGCTTTTGGAAAAGGTAATGTTTGACTGGTACTGGTTTTGCAGGATCTGGTTGGGATTATAGCTGTTGTTGGCATAGAACGAGGAACTGCCGGCTGTTACCGAAGCATTGAAGCTGACGCCGGGGCGTGCTTTCGGGTCGGTAGTATGCCGCCAGTTGACCATAAAATCCTTGATGACGGACGAGTTGGGTTCATAGCTTTCCCCGGTTTTGTTGTAGGCATAGCTCAATGACAAGCCGCCATTATACTGGTAGCGGTTGGCATAGGTCGTAATGGCGCTGCCGCTCCAGCTACCTTTGGAATAGACGTTGGCCAGCATCAGCAGGTCAACATAATCATTCAGGTAAAAATAATACCCGCCGTTGGTCAGTCCTACACCACGCTGCTCTTCTATCGTGTACATAGGCAGCCGGAAGCCGGAGCGCTGGGTCTGTGAGATGGGGAATATGCCGAACGGCAGGAACAAAGGGGTCGGCACCATTTCGACAATGATATTGGCCGGCCCCGAAGCAATCATCCGGTTGGGTATGATCTTGATCTTCCGGGCACTGATCCCGAAGTGGGGCGTATCCAGCGCACAGGTGGTATAGATATTCTTCCAGCCGTAGATAGACTGGTCTTCATTTCTTTTTACCTGCTCGCTGTGCACGAAACCTTCGCCGTATTGGGAATGTGCATTCCGGACTATAGCGCGTTTGCTTTTGAAGTTATACTGCAGGGAGTCATAAGTAAAGGATTCGGCGCCCTGGACAAATTTCCCGCGTTTTTTATTTTCATCATCATCTTCTTCCTTATCGACGATAATACTATCCTGATACGGTAAAGGAGAGGCGCTCACCCGGTTTGTGCCCTGGTTGTATATAATAAGCCCGGCATCCACTTTCATGTCTTCATAATCTACTTTTGCATCCCTGTACAGGTAGAACAGGTTCTCCTCCATGTCCATCACAGCGGAGTCTGTAGCTTCGCTGAACACCGGCGAAGGCAGCGCTTCTTTAGATATCCGGATGCCCAAAGAGTCTTCGAGTGTGCGGGCGGTAAGGCTGTCCGCAACGGCAAGACTATCCGCTGTTGCGCTGTCGGGGCGGATTGCTCCGGCTGTGCTGTCTGCGGTATATAGGGAGTCGGGTATAATATTTTCAGTGAGGGATACGGTGTCAGCCGGTTCTGCCACCTGCCCCTGCGCCTTGTTTGTTAAAGCCAATATAAAAATCACCGCGATAGTCAGGCTAAAGCAGTGTATCCGTAAATTTTTTAGAATAATTTTACCGCATGGGGTCATGAGCGGGCACAAAAATAACTATTTGACACTACGTTTGTGATTTATAAAACCTAACTTAACAGATTAAATACTTATAATGTATATCAGAGTGTTTGTTTTAATCCTCGCCATTTTATGTATCTATCCGGCAACAGTTTACCCTAACGGCAAGAAAGTCACGAATATTGTACTGGATGCAGGCCACGGCGGAACCGATCCCGGGGCCAGGGGAAAGATCAGCCAGGAGAAAAACCTGACGCTTGCGATTGCATTGCGGGTAGGCAAGCTCATCAGCGACAGCCTGAAAGATTGTAAGGTAATATATACCCGTACTTCCGATGTGTATCCCACCCTGAAAGAACGGCACGAAATAGCCAACCGCGCCAAAGGGGATCTTTTTGTTTCCATCCATATCAATGCTACAGCGCCGCGTGTAGAGCGGATACGGACGGGATATAAATATGTAAAGCGGGGCAGTAAAAAAGTGAAAGTCCCCGCTTATCGTACCGTACGTCATACATCTACCACAGCCAGCGGTACCGAAACTTATGTGCTGGGGCTGCACCGTACCGGCCAGAAAGCCGGCGCCATTGGCGAACATGCTGAAAATATTGTGGAAGAGCCTGGTTTGCTTGATGAAAGCGACCCGCAGACGGCTATTATTATTGCACAATACAACCAGGCGTTCCTCAGCAGGAGCGTCAGCCTTGGTACGCGGATACAATCAGAATTTGAAAACGTCGGCAGAAACAACCTGGGGGTGAAGCAGATGGGGCTGGAGGTGCTTGCCGGCAGCGCAATGCCAGGGGTGCTGGTGGAGTGCGGCTTTATCAATAATCCGGATGAAGAGGTTTACATGAATTCCGAGAAAGGGCAGCAGGAGCTTGCCATGGCAATCTTCAAGGGTATCCGTGCCTATAAGGCTGAATCGGAGCGGAATTAATGGAGAATTGAAAATTGAGAATTGAAAATGAGGGGGGAACTTTCAATTCTCCATTTTCAATCATTGTTGTCCGGGGAAAGTCAGTATTCCTCCTCTTTGAGTTATAAGTGTCT
>JBEBVQ010000111.1:0-7378 GCA_040392625.1 Taibaiella soli
AAGACCAGGGTTTATTCCAGACCACTCTTCTTTCGGTGCGCAGCGCAGGGTTGTTGCTTGCGGAGTCATGTATGATGTAAGGATGATCCGGGTAGTTGTAGATATCAATGATCGTAGCGGCTTGCCGGACGGTATCGGTGATCAGTGTCGAATCCAGGTGTGATGTATAAACGCCCCGTTCAAAAATAATATTCGGACGCCACTGTACCGGTTGTGCATTATAATAAAGGTCGCTTCCTTTTACAGTATGCCACCAGAAGTTGCGCTGGAATTCTCCGGGAGGATGATTGAACCGTGTATTACCAGCTACAAAGCCGCCATTGCCTTCGTTCAGATCGTATGCAGCTCTGAATGCCGTATAATCCGGATGCGCGGAAGTCACCTCTCTGTTCATCCATGCCTGTATGGATACTGCGTCCAGCGCTTTGTCCCAGATACGGAGATGGGAGAGCTTGCCGTAAAAATCTCCCGCATTCTCATGCCATCCTCCAATGCGGAAGTCTGCCGTCAGTGTTGTATTGATGGGTGGTGTGATCCGGTCTTTCTGTATGCCGTTCTGGTAAATGGTAACTGCGGCACCATCGTATGTAATGGCATAGTGTTTCCAGACTTTTTGAGGATTGTCGGTGGTGAATCCCGGATCCCCTCCCCAGGTTGTCAACCCCCATCTGTTGCCGCCCCGTGACTGGATTGAATAATTGGCGTAGTTCTGCCAGGTGCCGCCCGAGCTGAAGAGTGTGCCCTGTGTATCTATATAAGCCCACATTTCGTAGGTTCTCGGTTCCTTTCCTGAAAACATATTCAACTCTTTCCCGAACCGGATCATACCGGTGGCGTTATTGGTATTGCCGGTACAGTAGCTGACACCGCTGGTGTATAATCCGGATGTCCATGCCGTATTGCTGCCCAGCAGCGGATTTGCGGGCTGCGGTCCGGGGTTTTCAAATGAAAAATCTATCAGTACAGCATCTGTTCCGTTCCAGGTAAAAGGCTGCGTGAACTGGATGTCTTTCCATCCGGCGCTGCCGGTATTCAGCCGATGAAAGAAAACGGTAGAGAGTGAATCCGGGAAAAAGACATTTGCCGCAAAACTGTCTGCGGGAATATGACGCATACGTATGTGCAGCCTTTCAATGGCGCTGTTATTGTTGGCGAACTGTAACCGGATGCCTGAAATATTCCCGGGCGTAAGTCCTGCTGCCGACAATTCGGATGCTTTCCAGATAAACTGGCTGTGACCGGTACTGTCTGCAAGCATAAATGGTGCGTTATGAGACACGCTTCCGTTTCCTGACTGAAAGGTGTTGAGCGAAGTCGTAGCTGTAATGACCCGGTAACGCTGATAGCTTTGATAGAGATCGTACTGCGGCTTGGTAGTATATCTTACCGAATCGGGATAGGCGCCATCCACCGAGAACAATTTGTTGCTGACAGGTGTGGAATCCAGCTTGCCGCGGTGGTCATACACGTTATGGTAGGACAAGATGTCCCATTCACCACAGGGGTACTTGTTATCGCCGGATACGGTAGGGAAGCACTTCAGGGTTGTGTACATCAGTATTTTGCGGTATTGCTGCCCGGCAGTTGGGAAGAAGAACCGCCCCTCCCGGTTCATCAGCGAATCGAAAGTAAAAGTCTGTACCCAGGTGGTATCGCCTGCAGTCGCACTTGTGGTAATAATTAGCAGCAGTAAGGCGGTAATGTACGCTTTCATTATTTTTTACGGATTTTGCAGTGGCAGATAATTGCCATTACAAAGGAATGCACTCCCCGAAAAAACGTTTGTAGGGATTTGTGTATTTTGCTGTAGAAATTTTACTACAAAGCACTTATGAAGCCTGCCCCGCCGGAAGTTCGAGGATTACCAGGATACCTTGTTCGGGATTATTCATATACCGGATCTGTCCTTCCAGCAGCATCACAAAATCCCGGATGATCCGGTGGCCGAATTGAGATTGCTGGGAGATATCCGTGACGGCGCCTTCAAAATAAGCGTTCATCTCGTGCAGGGTTGCCGGTGGCATGCCCATACCCGAATCCGAAACGAGTATCTGCACTTTCCCGGCATGTACGCTACAGCGAATGGTTATAATGCCACTCTCCGTGTTTTTATTGGCATTGTCAAGCAGGTTCCGGAGAATGGTTTTCAGCAATGTTCTTTCTGTCTTGATCACAATGTCTCCGGGCGCTTCCACGATCAGTTGGTTGTTGCTGTGTGTAACGATCTCTCCGTAGAGCGCCACCAGGTCATTTACTATTTCTGACAACCGGTATTCCCGTACATCAAACAGGTATTTCCCACTCCGTGTTGAAACCCAATACATCAGCTCCTCTGCGAGGAAGTGTATCTGTTTGGTAGTATCGTCAATCGTGAAGAACATATCGTTCAACTCCTGCGGGCTGTATTTTTTCCAGTTGCGGGAGAGGTGGTATATATTGTTCTTGAGGAAGCGTATGGGAGATCGCAGATCATGTATCAGCACCGAAACCAGCCGTTCTTTTTCTGAAACGGTCCGCGACAGGTTTTTTTCCGATATTTTGAGCGAGGCATTGCTTTCCTGTAAATCGGATATAAGCTGCTGCTGCAGCCGGGTGCGCGCTCTTACTTCTTCTTCCAGCCGCAAATTATGGATCAGGATATAACGGTACCGCAGCCGGAAGATAATGATGAGTAACAGGATGACTCCTGCTATAAAAAGAGTACGGAACCAGAGTGTTTCATAAAATGCCGGCAGCACTTCAAAAGATAACGATGAAAAGGAATACTGTTCTCCAAAGCCTTCTTTCTTCCGTGTCACCAGGTTGTAATGGCCGGTCGGGAGGGCATTAAAAATGATCTTGCCGTTGTCCAGGCGCTGCCACACATCGTTGTTGTGCCCGGCTATTCTGTATTCGATCTGCAGGTTTTCGGGGTTACTGAAATACGGACAGGATAAATAAATAGCCAGTTGAAAAAAACCGTTCGGCAGCGTTACCTGCCTGAGATCATCCTGACGAACCCCGTCTATTTCGATATAGTCAAACTGAACAGCTCCGGAAGTGGTATTTACATATGCCTTTTCCGGCGAAAAGGAAATAAGTCCTTTCAGTGAAGGGAACCAGACCTGGCCGGACTGGTCTTCCATAGCACATGGCATACAGCCTCCATTCAACTCATAGAAAGGCAATCCGTCCATCTTGTGGAAAGAATAATAGTAGATATCATCCTGTTGGTTTTCAAAATAGCTGAGCAGTTCTTTTTTTCGTGTTTTATAAATCCCATGATTGGTGGACAGCCAGAAATAGCCTGAATGATCTTCGAATATGCAATGGATAATGGATAACGAATATTTCCGGTCTGCAGGTACACGTGTTAGCGATCCGTTACGGAATAAATGAAGCCCTTGTCCGTAGGTGCCTACCCAGATAAGCCCGTCGCGGTCTTTGTAGATCGTCCGTATGTTGATCATGGAGGCGGTATCTATTGTGTGCAGGGTGTTGCTGCGTATATGGTAAGCATACAGTCCTTTGTTGGAGCCCATCATCAGTATGCTGTCATGAACGAGAAATGTGGTGAATCTGTCCTTTACAGTTTCCAGGAAGGGCAGCGCGTCTATCAGTTGGATTGCAGAATCATTCCTGATAAGGCCAATATCGTCGCGGGTTACATACAATAGTTTATTGCTGTCTTCTTTGCTGTAGCCCATGCCAAGCATATGGTCGCCAAGCCACCGGTCGGACGCGACGGTTGTAAAATAACTCAGGTCAGCAGTTTTTTTTAACTTTCCTTCTTCAGGGAACCACAGGCGTCCTTTCCGGTCTGCAAACAGGAAACGGACAGCATAGTCCTCTGCTTTTTTTGTATGCTTATTCCATAGACGTACGCCTGTGCCGGGCCGGTAGGAATACCTGCCGGTGATTATTTCGTCTTTCCAGGCTGCGACTGCGTATGTAATATTGTTTTCATCACGTGCACTATTCCCGTAAAAAACATGCCTGAAGCTTTTGGGATACACCAGATACAATCCGTCAGCAAAGGTGCCTAATGCATAGATCTGTGTCCCCGGCAGCCTGAGCACACTCACAATATGCTCGCAGGGGAGATGGCTGAACAGGAGCCGTTTCCGTATTTGTAATGAAGTATCCAGGTACAGTTGGTACAAGTTATATTGATCATACAGATAGTGCTCCCGACCGGGAATGACGAATCCTTTTCCCGCGCCTCCCCAGGCCAGGTCTTTATTTTTTTGTACCGAAAGTACGCTGCCTTTATGCACGAAAATGACCAGCCCGTTTTTCCCCATAAAACATATGGTATCTCCGAAAAGCAGGGAGACAGCGCCATATTCAAACTCTTCGGTGAACAGGTGGGTTACGGAATCTCCATATAAAAACTCTCCCGTTATTTTGTGGGTGGGGCCTGCGTAATAGTAATTATATACATCTCCGTTTTCTGTAACGGCCATGCGGCCGGTGGCGTTTTTATTGGTGTGCTGCCCCCGGTAGTAAAGAGAGAGCGGAAGCCAGCGCACATCGGTATCCTCTTTATAGATGCCCGTCATATGGGCGGAATCTATGTAAGATACAGGTTGGAAAGAACAGGATGTATGTTGCTTGTAAAGCTGATTAAATTCATTACAGAAAAAAACAGTTCCCTCCTGATCGGTACCCAGCCATATGATCCGGTCGGACCGCATGCCGGGAATCGCGGCTGCATTGAATATCATGAAGTGCACCCCGTCGAAACGCACCAGTCCTCCCTGTGTGGCAAACCAGAGATAGCCGGCTTTGTCTGTAAGAAGGGGAAAAGCAGAATTCTGAGGCAGGCCGTTTTCATTATCGAAATGCACCAAGGTATAGGCAGTATCGCCCATCCCTGCTGCTGTATCTATGATAAAGCAGCACAGCACAGGCATGATCCGTTTCCATACACCGAAAGGATTGCAGGCAAGGTTAAAAAGCCTCCTGAGCGCTGTCATGCAGATGAAAGTAAATGATGATCAAACTTAGAAATAATGTTGAATAAAGTTTTGTAGTAATTTTTCTACAATAAATTGCACGGTTTTCTACAGGTAGTATTGAGTTTGACCTGTTCCTTTGTCTGAAATGCATAACTAACAATATGAGACTAATGCTATGCTACAACCTACTCCTTTTAAACCCGCTATTCTTTTCGGTACATTATTTCTTCTCCAGTTATTAGGTATGCAACAAACAGGTAAGGCACAATTTCCTTTACCTGATTCTGCCTGCGGAGGTGTACCCGTTACCCTTACAAATCCGGCGCCGGGTGCATCGGGTTATTATTGGAACTTTTGCAATACTGCCATTAGCACAACACCGGGAGCGGTTAATCTCGGTAATTTTGGCGGCGCCATTTCCGTACCTACCTGGATAAGCGTTGCAAAAGACGGAAATGATTATTACGCCTTTACTGCGAATCACCTCGACGGTACGATCATCCGGCTTTCTTTCGGCTCAAGTCTCGGTAATACGCCTGTGGCGTATAATATGGGGCGTATGGGGAATGCTTTGCCGACGTTGCTGGAATCTATAAAGATCATTAATGATAATGGTATCTGGTATGGACTTGCCGTAGGCGGGAATGCGCCGACAGGCGTTGCATCCGGCCGTGTAGTGCTTATTAATTTCGGCGCTTCTCTGGCAAATAATACACCTGTGGCAACGAACCTCGGCAACTTTCTGGCGATGGGGTTCCCGACGGATATCAAAGTACTTCGGGAGTCGGGTAACTGGGCTGCATTCATTACAGATGCATACAGTAATAGCCGTATTGTGCGGCTCGATTTTGGGAATTCCCTGGTCAATATACCATTGGCAACTCCGATCAATGTACCGAATATGTCGTTCCCGACAGGTATGTGTGAAGTAAAAGATCGGGGTAACTGGTACCTGTTTGTATGTAATAATGATAACAGCACATTGACGAGGATCAACCTGGGTACATCATTGTTCAACAATACGCCGGCTTCGCAAAATCTCGGGAATCCCGGCAACCTGCTTCATAAAACGAGGGATATGATGCTGCTGCGCACCTGTGACGGATTGCATGGGTACGTGTTCAGTGAATCCAATAAGCTTACCGGCCTGCGCTTTGGCGGTGATAGCGTCATGGGCGCCATAACCGCTACGGACATGGGCAACCCGGGCAACCAGTTTTCCTTTACTCATGCTGCTTCGGAGCTGCTGCGCTCCGGAGATACCTTGTACAGCCTTGTTGCTAATGTGAGTAACAACAGCATTTTGCGGCTGGCATTCGGAAGTTGTGTTACCGGATCAGGCGTGGCTGCCGCACATGACTCCACGCCTGCTGTGATCTTTCCGAATGTTTCGGGAAGCGTGCCGGTAAACCTGCTGGTTGATGAAGGCCTGCCCACCCAGCGGGCCTACTGTGGCAGTATTTACATTACGCAGTCTCCCATTATAGACTCGGTTGTAGTACATCAGCCTGTAACCTGCGATGGCCGTGAAGGGTCTCTCTGGGTTTTTACATCGCTGGCTAATGCTGATTGCATTTTTAAATACACAAAAGACGGCATTCCGCAAAACCCGGTTCATCTGCGTACCGGCGGGCGCGGCGAGATTGTCATCATAAACCTGGAAGCCGGCGTGTATGATGATATTACAGTGACCAACGGAAAATGTGTATCACCCCCCGCTGGTCCTTATACATTAAAAGGACCGCTCACGCCCCGTTTTGTTATAGAGCATATTCCCGAAGGGCCGCTTTGTGAGGGTGATACCGCCGTATTGTATGCTTTGGGATTATTTGAAAACCCTTCTTATTTATGGAGCACGGGTGATACTACTACTTCTATACGTGTAAGCCAAAGCGGTACGTACATGCTGACCTTGACAGACGGGATATGCTCAGGAATGGACACTGCTGAAATTATTTTCCAGCCGCTGCCGGAATTTGATCTGGGGAATGACACGACTATCTGCGATAACAGACCGCTGACCATAGGCGGCCTTCCTTATACCGCCGGGCAGGGCGCAAGCTGGCAATGGAATACCGCTGATTATGATGCAGCAATCGCCGTATCTGCAACCGGCAGGTACATACTGGAAGTGGATCTGAACGGATGCACGGCTGCCGATACGATCAACATCACAGCGCTGGTAGCGCCGGAAGTACTGCTGCCACCGGACGGGGATATTTGTGAAGATGCAACAATTGTACTTGATGCCGGCAACTACGGAAGCGCTTACCGTTGGAGCACCGGTGATACCACACAGACAATATCCGTTACGGCAGCGGGAAGATATGATGTGCATGTATCGAGATCAGGATGCCGGGATACGGGTTCCGTTTACTTCAGTTTTTACCCCAAGCCTACCGTGATCCTGCCGCCGGATACGGTTGTTTGCGAAGAAC
>JBEBVQ010000112.1:0-7314 GCA_040392625.1 Taibaiella soli
TGTAACCGGCTGCTATGCCGACAGTGCAGTCTTCGGCTCCGGTGCAGATTCGGTGTTATTAATATCCAACGGCGGCCACGACCTGTTTATATGCAAATTTGACAATAGCGGGAATCCGCTTTGGGTAAAAAGCATCGGCGGCGTAAATACAGGATACCAGGACGATTACGGCAATGCAATAGTCACAGATCAGCAGCGCAGCATTTATATTGCCGGCGGATTCAAAGGTTCCGCAGATTTTGATCCGGGGAGCGGTACACATATGCTCTCTTCCTTGTCGGGCAACGATAACGGCTTCCTGCTTAAGCTCCTCTGCTCTGACGATAAAACGGGAACGGTCAGGGACAGCGCCTGTAACAGCTATACATTCCATAACAATACTTACACAGAAACCGGCCTCTATGATGTGCAGCTTCAGAATACATCAGGATGCGACAGCATTTTAATAACCCTTGATCTTACCATCATCCCGATGGCGCCTGCCCTTATTGAAATAGACCGGAACATAGCCTCCACAACACTGGCCTATGCCGGATATCAGTGGTACAAGAATGGTGTTGTGGAACCGGGCGCGACCAATCGCACCTATACCATTACCGAAAACGGGGATTATATGGTAGCTGTGATCAGCGAAGACGGATGTACCGATACATCGGATGTCTATCAGGTTAATAATTTATCCGTGTCCACCGGATATACCCATTCAGACATACGTGTCTATCCCAACCCGGTAAAGGAAACATTGTATATAGATATCCCCGAACCGTATAAGATCCACATCATTGATATGCACGGCAAAACAATTATAGAACGCAAAACCGTTGATAGTATGATATCCGTATCTTCACTTGCCCCCGGCATTTACCATGTACATGTTATAGGGAACAGCGGAGAAATCATTTGGGCGCAACCCATAGTAAAGCAATAAAGCACCGGTTTTTCAGGCGGTCTGTTTGTTCTTACCTAATTTGCTCTTAACAAACGCCGTTATAATCGGCAAAATGGAAATAAAGATGATCAGGAAGACTACTTTCTCAAAATTATCTTTGATGATCGGGATATTGCCGAGAAAATAACCGGCCAGCGAAATACCCACAACCCACAGGATAGCGCCAACAACATTATAGGTGACGAAAGTCCGGTATTTCATATTGCCTACTCCCGCAACAAAAGGCGCAAATGTGCGTACCAGGGGAACAAACCGTGCAATGATAATGGTTTTGGATCCGTGCTTTTCATAAAAAGCATGGGTCTTGTCGAGGTATTCCTGCTTCACGACCTTTCGTCCGAACAATTTAAAATGCACGATACGCTCGCCTACGAATTTGCCGATAAAATAGTTGCAGGCATCGCCCAAAACGGCTGCAATGAGCAGCAGGCCGATCGCAAGTGTAATATCAAGAGAGCCCTGCGCCGCAAACATCCCTACGGCAAACAGCAATGAGTCGCCCGGTAAAAACGGCATGATAACAAGACCTGTTTCAATAAAAATAATCGCAAACAGGATGGCGTAAACCCAGGTATCATATTGTTCGATAAGCAGCTTCAGGTGCTCATCTATATGCAGGATAAAATCTACCAGTTCCATACGGTGTAATAAAAGATGCGCGAAATTACCGAATAAACGCGTGATTTCCCCGGATACTTTCCGCGTATGGCTTCTAATCAATACTTTTGCGGGTACACTATACAACATGGCACAACCAGACTGGTTCGAACATTGGTTCGACTCACCTTATTATCAGATATTATATCAAAACCGGGACGAGACGGAAGCCGGCAATTTTTCGGATACATTGCTTTCTTTTCTCCAACCACCGCCGGAGGCGCGCATGCTTGATGCCGCCTGCGGAGAAGGACGCTTTGCTATCCAACTGGCAGCACGGGGTTATGATGTTACAGGTATAGACCTGTCGCATAACGCAATCGAAAAGGCCAAAGCGCATGAGCATGATCGTCTGCATTTCTTCATACACGATATGCGTTTCCCTTTTTACATCAATTATTTCGACTACGTTTTCAACTTCTTTACCAGCTTCGGTTATTTCAAATATGACCGGGACAATATTTCGGCTGCCAAATCTTTTGCGAAAGCGCTGAAGCCGGGCGGTACACTTGTGATCGATTATCTGAATACACCACATGTAATGAATCACCTCGTCCCGCAGGAAATCATAGTACGCGGCAGCTACATCTTCAATATTGAGCGGCGGGTGGAAAGGGGACGCTTTATAAAGGACATCAGGTTTACCGACAGCGACGGCAAGCTCAGGCATTATACAGAGCAGGTTGCCGCGTTCACCCATACCGATTTTGAACGTATATTTGAAGCCGCAGGCATGATGATCACACGTACTTTCGGTGACTATGCACTGTCAGATTACGATCCCGGATCTTCGCCGCGTATGATCCTCATACTAAAGAAACAACATGCTTGAATGGATACGGCAGCAATTATTATGGCTTGATTATGAACTATGGTTCCAGATCAATACGGTATGGCGGAATGCGTTGCTTGATTTCGTCATGCCCTTCGTCCGCAATCAATACTTTTGGGGACCGCTGTATCTTTTCCTGCTGCTGTTCATGACGGTCAACTTCCGGAAAACGGGCTGGATATGGTGTCTCTTTTTCCTGATCACATTTGCTTTCAGCGATTATACCAGCGCTTCCATCCTCAAACCTATATTTGAAAGGACCCGCCCCTGCAATAACCCTTACCTGCAGGATGTCATTCACCTGATCGTGCCGCGCAGCAGCGGGCTCAGCTTCCCGTCGTCACATGCGGCCAATCATTTTTCCCTGGGCATCTTTATGGCTATTACACTGGGGCGGACACGCCGCTGGGTATGGATTGCCGCACTTGCATGGGCTGCGCTGATATCCTACGCGCAGGTATATGTAGGGGTGCATTTCCCGATGGATGTATTTGCAGGTGGGTTGCTGGGTATTGCGTTCGGTATTCTGACCGGAACGGTGTTTAACCGCAGGTTCCGGTTGGAATCGGGGGATATCCCACGGTAGAGACAGGGCATGCCCTGTCTTTGCGCGATATAAATGAGACAGGGCATGCCCTGTCTCTACCGGATTAACGTCACATTACCCTGGTATTTTTCCGCCACCCCGTTTGCAAAAACAACGTCGATCATATACACATATGCCCCCTGCGGCTGCAGGTCACCATTAAACCGGCCGTCCCACCCGCGGCCATCCGTCCGCGTGGTTTCAAACAATAATTGCCCCCACCGGTTAAATACCTGCATTTTGAAAGACGTCAATGCACGCGACAATAAGGATTTAGGGAAAAAATAATCATTGTAGCCGTCTCCGTTCGGCGTAAATACATTGGGTATCTCAATATAGCAGGATCTGCGCACCAGCACACTGTCGCTGGTAGCACATCCATCGACCGTTACCGTAGCGTAATAATTCCCCGGCTCCGTAACAGCAATACTGCTGCCCGTTTCACCGGTGTTCCACAGCCAGGTGGCGCCGGATATACCTGTATTCCGGTAGTCGCTGATAACTACCGGTTCCCCACCGGGACATATAGCAGTATCTATCCCAATGTCCAGCACGGGATAAGGATAGATCACCAGGTCGGCAACAATACTATCATCGGGGCAAACCCGGTAATAACCTTTTATCTGTACGGTAAACGCGCCCGCTTCGTCATAGAGATAACTCACGGTATCGCTCTTGGCAATAAATGGCACACCATCGCCAAAACTCCAGGTAAGGCTGTCCAGCCCATCGGTAGTATAATCTACCCACAACCGAATACGGCTGCCGGCGCATAATGCAGAATCCAGTACAGCTAATGTAAGTTCCGGCAATGAATCCACAGATACGGTTACGGTATCGCGCAGGGTGCAGTTGTTCACTGTTTGGACAGTCACATGATAAGTACCTGGCCCTGTAACCGTATAATCCGGAGTAATGGTTCCATCCTGCCACAGGTAAGATCTGAAGTTTCCGGGCGGCTGCGGTACCAATGTATAGCTGACGTCAGCACAAAACAGCGTGTCGTTCCCGATGGAAAGACTGTCAACCGATACCGCCACCGTATCGAGAAGCGGGCATCCTGCATCCGTAACAGCAGACACCGTATAAATGCCTGGCGTTGTAACGGTGATCTCAGACGCAGTACTACCTGTGGACCACTGATATGAAGTATATCCCGGAGGTAATGATATTGTCAGGCTGAATACATCATCGCAGAGCACGGTGTCCCGGAGTTCAGGCAGCGTCTCGAACAGTACATCAATCGTATCGGAAAGTGTACAGCCGTATATGGTTTCTACCGTGACATAATACCGGCCCGATCCCGGCACAGCGAAAGAAGAGCCTGTAGCGCCATCCTGCCACCGATAGCTTGTATATTTACCGGCAGGAAACGGAGACAGTGAAAGGGACTCGCCGGGGCAGATAGTCGTATCCGGCCCCAGCGTCATGGTATCCAGGATCACGTAGGCGGTATCATATACCACACACCCCAGGTTCGTAACGGCACGGACATAATATACGCCAGGACCCGGCACAGTGACAGAGGGTGTTGTAGCGCCATTGTACCATAAAATATTTGCGTATCCGCTTCCAATATCAAAAGTGACCGGGACAGCATTCGTACATACTGTGGTATCACGCAATCCGAGTGAGGCATGCAGGCCATCCGGAAGATCAAACAATACAGCACCCGGTTGACCGGGCTGTGACTGGTGCGTTGTATTATAGCATGGGCTTGACGGGTTCAGCACCAGCCCTGCCGTACCTCCTGCCACCGCAGTTGTCACCGGAGCCGGGAGTGCAGGAGTCGACAACCAGACTATGCCGCCGCCGCCGCCGCCGGCCGGACCATGGCAATAAGTGGCAAACTGAATATTATTGGTAGATCCACCGGCGCCACCGGATGCGCTCAACTGCAACTGCCCCTGGTACTGATCACATATCAGGTAGATACTCCCACCGGCGCCGCCGCCTGAAGTACCTTCGTCTGCAACCGGGATGGATACGGGCTGACCGTCAGAACGTATAAAATGATTATTGCCACGGATGGCGCGAGCTTTTATGATCACAATCCCGCCGCCGTTGCCGCCGGGATATACCGTTTGTCCATTGTCGCGCTGCGGTCCGCCACCGCCGCCGCCCATAAAGATACGGTCGGGTGCTGCCGGTAATGCCATGCCGCCCAAAGCTGCATAGTCGCCGGTAGTACCGCAGCCCGTGTATTGATTACCACCTTTGCCACCGGTGCCATAATTCCCGCCACCACCGGCGCCGCTGTTGCCCGCGCTGGCGCCGCCGCCGCCATTCGCCAGTTTACCACGACCATACCACTGATTCGCCACATAATGCGCAGCGCCTTCACCTTTCAAGCCCTCCGATGGCGTCGCCTGGTAGTAAGTATTATTATTGCAAATAAAACCGTTGGAAAATGTGTGCGCACCACGGAAACCATTATGGCTTGCATCAATATCCGCATTCAGGATGAGCGTATCTTCCACTTCTATCACCAGCACACCGCCGATGCCGCCCGGCCCCCAGGGAGTACATGTTAGCGCCGCCGTAACGATCGCATTACCTGAATATACCGGCACTTTGATAAGCTGCACACTATCTTCAGGATTAAATTCATGGCAAAGCGGGTTGGTGAATCTCACTGTATCCTGGCGGATGGCGCTCACTTCCGTCATCTCGTAATAACCGGCATTATTCATCGCTGTAACGGTACCATAATCCGAAGTGTTGGCAGTATTGATCGTAGCGCCCTTCATCTGGATGATCAGCACCTTGTCGCCCGGGGCAAATACGTTGGTTTGTACCCGCACCTCCTCCTTGGCATTACTAAGGTACGTCACCTTGGCGTATTGGTTGACAACGCCCGAAATACTGGTCTGGCCATATATGTGTCCGGTTGCCAGAAGCACAAAAAGACAAAGACATACCAACGAACGAATCCTCATCCGTCCGGCACTATATGCGGGAACAATCATTAAGTGAAAATACGACACTAATCGAAAAATCCAATACCCTTCCGCACAAATACCGTGGTTCTACCCGTTTTTTAAATCAGGTTTCCTCTTCAAAATATATCTTATAATAGTGCATGCCCATTTGCGCATCATACCCTTTTTCGATCAGATCCCTGTTACCGTGCACATATACGTGAAAATTCCTATCCAACTTGATCACACTTTTAAAGACACGCGCCTGTTTTTTCACCGCAGCATCTGAGATCCCAAAGCCGTCTTCAAACCGGAGATCATAATCTTCTTCATACTGCTGCTCGTATTTCCGGAAGGAATCTATCAACTCCGGTATCCCGAAAACCTCTTCTTCGAATGAGCTTTTGTGAAACTGTTCATTTTTTTTGAAATAGTTTACCGATTTATTGAGCAGATCGATCTGCTCGACTTTAGAGGCTTCAAATTCATCCGGTACGCGGTCTATAATAAAGTCTTTACACAATTTCAGATAATCGCTGGTATTATGGTATTCATCACCGGCGGCACGGAGCTGCAGGAAAATATCCTGCCAGAATTGCGCCGCCTCACCTTTGTTCGTCTTATCCACCACATGCACCTGATAACCGTCAGATTCATTGATATTAAAGATCAGGCATCCTTTATCCATCCTGTTCGGATTAATACCCTCATCCGCCTCAAAAACAAAGCTGTTTTTTGTCTGACTCAAACGCAGGAACGGCTCTTTGGATTCCGTCTTGTAGATACCCAGCGCATCTGTCATAATACCATTTACGGGGCATCCCTCAAAATAAGCTACATGCAATTCCCCGCTTTTAATATGGGGGAGATTGGTGACCTCATAAAGATGACGGGCGATATTGGCCGATTGCAGCATAAGTGATGAAGGATCGTCAAAAACAGCTTTTGCAAAATGCATGATCTCATTCAGATTGAGATCTGAAGGATGCCGGAAATGGTATGCCGCTGCCTGCTGAAAAGGGGGCAAAAAATAGTGCAATAACACATTCCGCAAGCCGTCATCTTCAATATCTACCGGCTCCCGGGAGAGTTCCAGTTCTTCGCCGGAGGCCTTGTTGCCCACATAATGTGTTGCGAGCGTCTTGAGTTTAATATCTGTTATAGAAAGCATGATCAGGAATAAAGGGGCGAAAATAACTCATTGACGCTATTATGCCGAATGTTTGCGACATGTTAAAAGCATGCCCGCCGGAAGCAGGAGTCCGGCATCTGACAGGAAAAGAATTATCTTTACACGCAATATAAAAACTGTCCTGATTGGCTGCACTCACGTATTATCTGGCGCTACCGTTTATTTATCTTTTCTCGC
>JBEBVQ010000113.1:0-7313 GCA_040392625.1 Taibaiella soli
AACAAAAAAGCTCCAAGGAGCAGAGCGGCTGTGTAACGCATATTTTCCAGATTTTAGTAATCATCCTGATGAGCCAATCAGCTAATATGCAAATTAGCTGATGCCTGTCGCGAGAGATCATTAGCACATCAGCTCATAGGCTCATTAAAACGTTGGTAAATTTACACAATAAAACCATTACTTCCACCTGAGCCACAGCGGCCGCTCAAAACATATAGAAGCATATGGTTTTAAGTTATTTCCGGCTTAACTTTACACGGCAACCCGGGCGTTATGCAATACACAGTTAGTTTTCCGACAGGAGCGGTTGATTACCGGTTCGGCAGCAGCCTGGCTGACCTGCCGCTGATGGCTCCTCCCCAGCGCAGTATCGTTATTACCGACAGTAATTTCCACGAGGCCTACGGCGAAGATCTGAAGGATTACCAGGTGCTGGTGATGCCTGCGGGGGAAGAACATAAAACATGGGAAACTGCCCGGACGCTGATCCAGCAGATGATAGCGCTTGAGGCGCACCGTAAAACCACATTAATCGGTATAGGCGGTGGCGTAGTAACGGATATTACCGGGTTCATTGCTTCTATATATATGCGCGGGATCGATTTCGGCTTTGTACCCACCACCCTGCTGTCTATGGTAGATGCCGCTGTCGGCGGCAAGAACGGTATCAACCTCGGACTGCATAAAAATATGCTGGGCACTTTCACGCAGCCGCGTTTTATACTGTACGATGTGGCGCTCCTGCGTACCATGACCGATACCCAATGGAGTAACGGTTTTGGCGAGATCATAAAATACGGCTGTATCTGCGATATCCGGATCATCAATACGCTTCGCCAGGGCGATATCCGGTATTTCCGCAAACGCCCGGATAATATCAATGAGCTGATCTCCGGCTGTGTGCACGTAAAAAACAAGATCGTAAGCGCAGATGAAAAAGAAAGCGGCATCCGGAAAATACTCAACTTTGGGCATACTGCCGGACATGCTTTTGAGGTATTGTATCAACTGCCGCACGGACACAGCATCGCGCTTGGCATGCTCGCCGCCTGCAAAATATCGGAGCAAATATCCGGGCTGGACAATCGTGCAGCCGGCGAATTACGCCAGATCATGGAGCAATATCAGTTACCGACCTCGCTGTCTTTTGATATTGACCAGGTGATGAACGTACTGCATATGGATAAGAAGAGAGATACCGATACCGTAGAATTTGTGCTGCTGGAGCGGCTGGGGAAGGCACGTGTGCAATCACTTCCTTTTTCCGTTATTCGTGAAGGTCTTGCCGCATTTCAGCAACTACAGGTAGCAAGCTGACAAAGTCGGGCAAAAAAAAACAGCACACTGTTTCGTGTACTGTTTCTCTTATGAAGTGGGTGCTACCGGGCTCGAACCGGTGACCCCTACCCTGTCAAGGTAGTACTCTGAACCAACTGAGCTAAGCACCCCTGCATTCGGGGGACAAATATACAGAAAGGATCGTTTAAATAAGCTGATTTGCCAATTAGCTGATATGCTAATGATCCCTCACGTATCCATTAGCTAATCAGCACATTAGCTAATTGGCTAATTAAATTTTATTCCGTGAACTTCAAAAAAATACAAGCCGAAGACATCATCTTTTTTCAATCCCTTGCAGATGTGGTGGTGCTGCAGGACGAAGCAGCCATACAGCGCTGCGCATCCGATGAAACGGAAGACTTCGTATGTCCCCCGGATCTGGTGGTACAACCAGGTACCGTTGCCGCCGTGAGCGCCGTTATGCGTTATTGCCATGAGCAGCATATCCCAGTGACGCCGCGTGGTGCGGGAACGGGTCTGAGCGGCGGCGCACTGCCTATATATGGCGGCATATCGCTCGATATGCAGCGCTTTAACAAAATATTGCACACCGATCTGCACAATTTCCAGGTTACTACCGAGCCGGGGGTGATCACACAAGTGCTGCAGGAACATGTGGCCGGTCACGGTCTTTTTTACCCCCCCGACCCGGCCAGCCGGGGCTCTTCATTTATCGGGGGAAATGTTGCTGAAAATTCAGGCGGGCCAAAGGCATTGAAATATGGCACGGTAAAGGATTATGTGCTGAACCTGGAATTGGTGCTGCCCACCGGGGCAATCATATGGACAGGCGCCAACGTACTGAAAAACGCTACCGGCTATAACCTGACGCAACTGGTGACCGGCAGTGAAGGTACACTCGGCGTTATTACTAAAATCGTACTGAAATTGATACCGGCGGTAAAGCACAACCTCCTGCTGCTCGTTCCGTTCCGGTCAGCGAAAGCAGCCTGCGCCGCCGTAAATACGATCTTTATGGCCGGCCATACCCCCTCTGCGCTGGAGTTTATGGAGCGGGACGCCATTGAATGGGCCATGCGCTACAGCGACATCCATGCAGTGACGCTCCCGGAAGACATACAGGCCCACTTGCTGATAGAGCTGGACGGGAATAATCCCGATCAGTTGTATGCCGATGCAGCTGCCGTATCAGATATACTGCAACCCTACGATACGGGTGAGATCCTGCTGGCCGGCAGTCATGAGCAAAAGCAAATGCTCTGGGCTTTGCGCCGTATCGTGGGGGAAGCAGTGAAAAGCCATTCCGTTTACCGGGAGATAGATACTGTAGTACCCCGCGCGGAGCTGCCGGTACTGTTAAAGGCCATTAAAGAAACCGGCCGGAAGTATGGGCTCCGGTCTGTGTGCTACGGCCATGCCGGCGACGGCAACCTGCATGTAAACGTGATCAGGGGCGACATGAGCGACGAAGCCTGGCAACAACAGCTACCGCTATGCACCCGCGCATTATTTGAAACGGTGGCAAAGCTGGGCGGCACTATATCCGGCGAGCATGGCATCGGGCTGGTACAGCGTGATTATCTGGATATTGTTTTCAGCACAGTGCAATTACAGTTAATGCGGGACATAAAAAAAGTGTTTGATCCGCATGGTATTATGAATCCCGGCAAAATATTCCTCTAAGCCCGGCAGCAATCATGGATTTATAAAAACGTTAAAGTGCGCTATGGAACGGGGAAATAAGTATTTTTGTCTTATGCGGAAAAAGCAATTTATTTTATCGGCCATTCTGATACTTTGCGGCCTGGGGATGCAGGCGCAGGATGTATATACCAGCAGTGGCCGCACAGTGAAGCAATCAAAAAAACTCCAGCGGGAAAAAGAAAAAGGGTTTGACCCCAGCCGCATTATCTTCGGCGGAGGCTTGGGATTGGGCTTTGGTACGATCACTTCCGTGGCAGTAGCGCCTGTCGTCGGATACCGGATCACCGATAATTTCGCAGCAGGGGTCAGTATCGGATACACGTATATGAGCATTAAGGACTATTGGAAAATATCCATCCCCAACAGCGTGCCACCTTCATTTGAATACCATCCCTATCGGTCAAACATTTATTCCGGCGGCATATGGGCGCGTTACGTGATCTGGCGGAATATTTTTGTGCATACGGAATACGAACATAATTTCATGTCATTCCGTGAATATTATCAGGAAGGCAGTCAGATAAAGTACAAAAATGTAAAATATGACGCCCCTGCGTTGCTTGTGGGCGGCGGGTTTCGCCAACCGCTGAATGACCGGGTTTCTTTCATCATAATGGGCTTGTACGATGTGATCCAGGATCAATACAGCCCTTACCGCAACCGCCTGGATCTGCGTATCGGCGTGAATGTGGGCTTTTGAGCCGTTTACCTTGCATGCCATCCCTGCCGGTACAGATATTCTGCGATCTGCACAGCATTGGTAGCTGCCCCTTTCCGGAGATTATCCGCTACCACCCAGCAATTAAACGTATTATCCAGGGAGTAATCCCGGCGGATGCGACCGATGAATACCTCATCCCTGCCCGCAGCGTACAGCGGCATCGGATATTCATTCCCTGCAGGATCATCCTGAACGATGATACCCGGCGCTGCACGCCATAAGTCACGTAGTTCCTGCTCGTCAAAATCACGTTTCAGCTCTACATTGAGGCTCTCACTATGCCCGCCCATCACCGGCACACGCACAGTTGTAGCGGTAACACGGATCAAATCATCTCCCATGATCTTACAAGTCTCCTGCACCATCTTCATCTCCTCTTTCGTATAGCCGTTATCCTGGAACACATCTATATGCGGCAGTATATTCATATCGATCGGGTGGGGATAGACACCCTGCCCCTTTCCGCCGGCGCGTTCATCCAGCAGCTCCGCCACTGCCTTTTGTCCCGTACCGGTAACCGATTGATATGTACTCACAACCACCCTTTTAATCCCGTATTTCTGATGCACCGGATGCAGCGCCATCACCATCTGGATCGTAGAGCAGTTGGGATTGGCAATGATCATGTCATCAGGTGTCAGCGTATGGCCGTTCACTTCCGGCACGATCAGCTTTTTGGCAGGATCCATCCGCCAGGCAGAAGAATTATCCACCACCCGGCAACCGATAGCAGCAAACTCCGGCGCCAGCGCCAGCGATATGCTTCCGCCTGCAGAGAACAACGCCAGTTGGGGCTTCTTGGCCAATGCTTCAGCAGCAGTATGCACTACGTATTCTTTCCCTTTAAAAGATAGCTTTTTACCTGCCGACTTTTCAGAAGCCACAGGTATCAGCTCCGTTACCGGGAAGTTCCTTTCTTCAAGTATCTGCAACATGGTAGTGCCCACCAACCCGGTAGCGCCTACTAAAGCTATACGCATATTATAATAAAGATTTGCGCGAAATTAAGAAATCATGTGCTATCCGCCGAAAAGGAAGGAAATTAACGAACTTTGCTGCTTTTACAGAGCACCGTATCCCGAATGAAAGACCTTGCCGCGCTCCATCCTTATTTCCTGCGTTATAAATGGCGACTGCTGCTGGGCGTGCTGTTTGTCACTCTGTCCAATATGTTTGCCGTGATGCCGCCGGCGGTGATACGGAATGTGCTGGACTCCGTGCAGCAAAATATCAACAGCTACCGGCTGATGAGCGACAGTGTACTTGCCGGCTCCATGCAATCCCTGATGCTCAACCTCGTATTCTGGAACGGGCTGCTGCTGCTCGGCCTGGCGCTTACGCGCGGCATCTTCATGTTCCTGATGCGGCAGACCATCATCGTGATGTCACGGCTGATCGAGTATGATCAGAAAAATGAAATATACGCGCACTACCAGCGGCTGCATACCCATTTCTATAAAACCCATTTTACCGGCGACTTGATGAACCGGGTGTCGGAAGATGTATCGCGGGTACGGCAGTACACCGGCCCGGCGATCATGTACGGCGTCAACCTGATCGTACTGTCGGCCATGTGTATTTGGGGTATGCTGCGTGTGGATGCCTGGCTGACATTCTTTGTGATCATTCCGCTGCCGCTCCTGGCATTTGTTATTTATTACGTGAACAAGATCATCTTCCGGAAAAGCGAGAAGATACAGGCGCAGTTGTCCAAACTCACAACTACCGCCCAGGAATCCTACTCCGGCATACGGGTTATCAAATCATTTGTCCAGGAGCAGACCATGCGCCGGTTCTTTGACACACATTCCGAAGACTACAAGAAAAGCGCCGTCAACCTTTCGCTTACCGAAGCGATCTATTTCCCTTCCATGAACCTGTTTGTCGGTTTAAGCATGCTGAGTACCATCCTTGTCGGCGGGTACATGGCCATACAGGGAAATATCACTGCCGGGAATATCGCTGAATTTGTGATCTACATCAACCTGCTGCTGTTTCCCATATCAAGCATCGGCTGGGTGGCTTCCATGACCCAGCGCGCCGCAGCCTCCCAGAAGCGGATCAACGAGTTCCTGCATACAGAGCCGGAGATCGTTTCACCACCCGATGCCGTACGCCATACAATTGAGGGAGCGGTTTCCTTCAGGAATGTCAGCTTTACTTATCCACACACCGGCATACGTGCGCTGCATGATTTTTCACTGCACATAAAGCCGGGCGAGAAAATAGCCATCATCGGGAAGACCGGATCGGGGAAATCCACCTTAGCACAATTACTGCTTAGGATGTATGATGTGACAGAAGGAGCGCTTGAAATAGACGGCATTCCCGTCAAAGAATATGATCTGCACCATCTCCGTCAGCAGATTGCATATGCCCAGCAGGAGCCGTTCCTCTTCAGCGACACGATATACAACAATATCCGCTTCGGCCGCTATGACGCCACCGAAGTGGAAGTCCGGGAGGCCGTACGGATGGCCGATCTGGAGAAAGACATTCAAAAGCTGACACAAGGATATGAAACCGTCATCGGCGAACGCGGCGTAATGCTTTCGGGCGGACAGAAACAACGGCTGGTATTGGCAAGGACCATATTGAGAAACAACAAACTGCTGATACTCGATGAATCCTTATCGGCTGTGGATACTCAAACGGAGCAGAATATCCTGCATCATCTGCGGGATTACATACGGGAGAAAACCGTACTGGTCATTACCCACCGGATATTCACCGCCTGGTCGTTCGATCGTATTCTGGTGCTGGACGACGGCGGGATCATGGAACAGGGTACACATGAGGAATTGATGCAACAGAATGGGCATTATGCGGCATTGTACAGGCATCAGCATACGCATACCACGCCGTCGTCACCGTAGAGACGCGATTCATCGCGTCTCCATAACACGTAAATCCGGTCACGCGATGCGGGAGACGCGATGAATCGCGTCTCTACGGGGTTACGGTTCAATCATTTCAAAATTGGCGATCACCGGATTATGATCGCTAAGAGCGGTATATGGCGAGCGGAAACCTACAATACGCAATAATGCCGGATCATAAAAAATATAATCAATACGCAAAGTCGGCATGATCGCATTGTAAGTGCGGCCCAGTCCACGGCCCTTTTGTGCAAATGCATCTTTAAGGCCACCCTGCACGGTGGTATAGGTATAAGAGCCGGGCAGGTCATTAAGATCTCCGCAGACCAGCGCCGGATAAGGACTTTCGCGGATCACGGCTGCGGCCTTATCCGCCTGCAGCGCCCGTTTCACATAAGCGGTATTAAACTGGCGGGCATAAGACCGGGACGTCTCTACCGGTATTTTTACATCGCGCCGGTTCTTCATTTCTTCAATCAGCTTTTTATCCTTATCCAGTAAAAGGAAGGACTGCAGGTGTATAAAACAGGCGCGCATCATTTGCTTGTCCGGCAGCTCCACATCGCATTGCATCATCTTGATGTTTTCAGCAATCCGGATCTCTTTTAAATTATGTAAGGGATATTTGGAATAAAGCGCCGTACCGATATAGATCTTTGTACCCAGTGAATTATCGTATGAAAACCGATATTCCCGGAACCCACCCT
>JBEBVQ010000114.1:0-7279 GCA_040392625.1 Taibaiella soli
AGAAGTGTCCGGCGGAGTGAAGAACCTGTTTGATTTCATCCCCAAAGATCCGATCATGCGTCCCTTCGACCCGTTTGACAAAACGGTGGATGATCCGGTTACCAATCCATACGGATACACCTTTGATCCGAGTTATAATTATGCGTCATTACAGGGTGCGCGCGGATTCCTGGGGATACGGTACCAACTGTTGTAGGGGCAGACCTATGTGTCTGCCCTCTGCGTGTCTGCCCTCCTTACGGTTATTGCCATTATGAAACAATGAAGGGCAGACACGCAGGTCTGCCCCTACATTAATTGCCCAGGTATGATTTCAGCAGATTGCACCGGCTGGTATTGCGCAGCTTGGTGATTGCCTTGTCTTTGATCTGACGTACGCGTTCGCGGGTCAGGGAAAATTTCTCGCCGATATCTTCCAGACTCATCGGGTGCTCTACGTTGATGCCGAAATACAGCTTGATCACATCGCGCTGGCGGTCGGTGAGCGTGCTCAGGGAACGCTCGATCTCGCAGCGCAGCGAATCATGATGATCCAGGTCCGCATCGGTAGCATCGGCGTTCGGATTCTCCAGCACATCGAGCAGGCTGTTATCTTCGCTGTCCACAAAGGGAGCGTCAACGGATACATGCCGTGCCGCTACGCCGAGGGTGGTTTCCACTTCTTCGGTGCCGATCTCCAGCAGTTCCGCCAGCTCTTCGGTGGAAGGCTCGCGCTCAAATTCCTGCTCCAGTTGTGAATACGCCTTGCTGATCTTGTTCGACAGTCCGACTTTGTTCAGCGGCAGCCGTACGATACGCGATTGTTCGGCGAGCGCCTGCAGTATAGACTGGCGGATCCACCATACGGCGTATGAAATGAATTTGAATCCCCGTGTTTCATCAAAACGCTGTGCCGCCTTGATCAGCCCGAGATTACCTTCGTTGATCAGGTCGCTGAGCGACAGGCCCTGGTTCTGATACTGCTTGGCCACGGACACGACAAAACGGAGATTGGCCTTAGTGAGCTTCTCCAGCGCCCGCTGATCCCCTTCCTTGATCCGGATGGCAAGCAGTACTTCTTCTTCCGGTGTGATAAGATCCACTTTGCCGATCTCCTGGAGATATTTCTCCAGTGACTGGCTTTCACGATTGGTAATAGACTTCGTGATCTTTAGCTGACGCATGGACATAGACGAAACGTTGAGTTAGTTATGTGATGAATGATCAAAAGCATAGTAGTTCATCCGAAGATGGAGATATCTGATGCGCAAATCTAAGGGTATGAATGATTCTACCCAAAAAATATTAAGATATTATTAACAGCGGAACCCCAACCTTTTGGAAGAGGCTATTTTAGGTGAAAAATAAATTTTACCGGTAAAATTTTGAATGTTCATTCCTTTTTCTATTATTGCAGGAAATGTGAGGTAAGAAAGTTGCCTGACCGGCGGTTTGGGAAACACGGGAATCGGGTATATATTGCGGGCGTTTGGGGGCATACCCGTTTTGATAATTAAATGTTCTAAAAATATTAATAAATGGCCAAGAAGATAATGTATTCACTGGAGTTTCCGGTACGTTGCTCACCCACTATTCTGTATGAATTTCTATCTACGCCGGTGGGGTTGCAGGAATGGTTTGCGGATAAAGTAGATCAGCGGGAGCAGGTGTTTAACTTCACCTGGAACGGCGCTACGGATGTCGCAGAGCAGCTTGAAGCGTTTGAGAACGAATATGTGCGTTATCGCTGGGATTATTACGATGAAGATGAATTTTTCGAGTTTCGCATCGAGCAAAGTCCGGTAACGAACGAGACGATCCTCCGGATCACGGACTTTGCAGAAAAGAACGATATCAAAGACCAGGAGCGGCTCTGGCATTCCCAGGTCAGCGATCTGAAGCACCGCATCGGAAGTTAATTAGCTAATCAGCTAATTGGCTAATTAGCTAATGTTTCTCGTATGAGATCATCACCACATCAGCTAGTTGACCAATTAGTTAGTTCATTAAAAACAGACCTGCGAAAGAGAGCGGGTCTTTTTTTTCGGATAATGAAACACTTACAGGCTTGTCTAACCTGCCTGATTCCGTAAGTTTGTATTTTATAAAATTGCCTGTTCTGTTGTTTAAGAAGCTGGATATACTGGTCATCCGGAGCTTTATCGGCCCTTTCATCGTTACTTTTTTTGTGACGCTGTTTGTGCTGGTCATGCAATTCTTCTGGGTGTATATGGATGAGCTGATCGGTAAGGGGCTGGGTCTTTGGATGATCGTGCAGATGCTGGTGCTGATGTCAGCTACGCTGGTGCCGCTGGCTTTGCCGCTGGGTATCCTGCTTTCGTCGATCATGACCTTTGGCAGTATGGGTGAAAATTCTGAGCTGGTGGCGGTTAAGTCGGCGGGCATTTCGCTGAACCGGTTCATGCGTCCCCTGCTGATCTTTATCATGTTCATCAGCGGTTTGGCCTTCCTGTTCAACAATCACGTGATCCCTATTGCCAATCTGAAGGCGCTCTCCCTGCTGTATGATCTGCGTAATTCCACCCCAACACTCAACATCCGGGCAGGGCAGTTTAATAACGACATACAGGGGTTCTCCATACGGATCGGCGAGAAAGACAAGGACGGGAGAACCATACGGGATATTATCATCTATGACAAGACCCGGGGATTCAGCAATACGAAGCTGATACTGGCAAAAGAAGGCGTTATGATACCCACGCCCGATAAACAGAACCTGGTATTCCGTCTCTACGATGGCTGGCGGTATGAAGAAGGAGGGGGGCAGGAGGGCAGCAAAGGCAGCCGCTCACAGACACGGATGCACTTCGGCCAGTGGGATAAGGTGTTTGATCTGTCTTCGTTCGGCGTCAACCGTACCAGTGAAGACCTGTTTAAAGGCGCCTATCAGATGATGAATCTGAACCAGCTCCATGTGACGATAGACAGTATGCAATTGCAGCAGAGCAGGTCTGTGGATCAGGTGAATAATTTCCTCTCCCCGTATATTACCATCATATCGGAAGGGGAAGAAGGTAAGGACGTCCGGGAGCGGCTGAAACAAATAACAGAGGCGCCGCGTAGCTACGACAGCAGTTTCTTCGGGCAGGTAAGGGCAGACAAAAAAGCGAAGCTGGTGCAACTGGCCTCAGCCAATTGCCGTAACATGAACGACCTGGTGCGGATCGCAGCCAACGACCGGAAGATACAGACCGAGAACCTGTATAAATATAAAATTGAGTGGCACCGGAAGTTTACCCTGTCATTTGCCTGTGTGCTGCTGTTCCTCGTCGGGGCGCCGCTTGGCGCCATCATCCGGAAAGGTGGGATGGGTATGCCGATGGTGATCGCTATTATTTTCTTTCTTATATGGTATATCATTTCCATAACCGGAGAAAAACTTTCCCGTTCCGGCGCATTGCCGGCGTGGGAGGGAATGTGGATATCCACGGTCATGCTGCTCCCGCTTGCATTGCTCCTGGTACGGCAGGCGCGGAACGATTCCCGGATATTCAGTAAGGAATGGTATGTGCGTATATGGCGGCGTATCCGGGGGCTTTTTTCATTTATAAAAAAATAACTTAGTGCAGCAAAAGCCGTACACATCCTACAACCCGTTTTTCTTCATCCCGTTCTTGTGCTGGGTGATTGCAGGGGGTATATGCCTGGGCTGGTACGACAAGCAGGAGTTGTTTGCTGCCGTTAATATGCGGCACACGCCTTTCCTGGACATTGTAATGTATCATGTTACAAGGATAGGAGAAGGCGCTGTTATTACGGTAGTGCTTTTGGTGTTGATGGGAGTGGGCGTATTCCGCAACTGGTGGTATTTCTTTACCGCCTTATTATGTAATGCGGTTCCTCCGCTTATTATACAGGTAATGAAACGCATTTACGAAGCGCCGCGTCCGCTCCGGTATTTTAATGATGCGGCCTGGATACATATCAGCGCCGACTGGCCGAGGCTGTATCATAATAGTTTTCCTTCGGGTCATAGTTCCGGTGCGTTCAGTTTTTTTTGCTTCCTGGCCTGTTTCCTGCCACGGAAGTACCGGGCTGCTGGCATGGTATTTTTCCTGCTGGCCCTGATTGTGGCTTTTTCACGGATATACCTGACAGCTCATTTTTTTTCGGATATTTATGCCGGAAGTATCGTAGGTACCTGCCTCACGCTGCTGTTCCTGATCGTAATGAATTATTTCCGCCCGCGGTTCTTCAAGACAAATGATCCTATTACCACAACCGGTGCGTTATGATGATACATTCGCTGATACGATACCTTGTGATCATTATCGGAGGGGGCTTGCTTTTTATACCCTTCCTGGGGCAGGTGCACCTGTTCGATTGGGACGAGATCAATTTTGCAGAATGTGCGCGGGAGATGATCGTCAGCGGGGACTACCTGCGTACGCAGATCAATTTCCAGCCTTTTTGGGAGAAGCCGCCATTGTTTATCTGGCTGCAGGCATTGTCTATGAAAATGTTTGGCGTCAATGAATTTGCCGCCCGTTTCCCGAATGCAGTTGCCGGCATTGTTACGTTGTGTGCGTTATTCCATATCGGAAGAAAAGTAGTGCACGAGCAGATGGCAGAGTGGTGGGTATTGTTATATGCCGCTACCTGGCTACCGCATTTTTATTTTAAATCGGGTATTATAGATCCGTGGTTCAACCTGTTTATTTTTCTGGGTTTTTACCAGGGATACCGTGTGAAATTTGCTTCACGCAAAATGCTCCATGCATGGTTGTCGGGCATTTTTATCGGGCTGGCGGTATTGACGAAAGGGCCGGTAGCCATCCTGGTGGCGGTACTTGCCCTGGTAGTGTATATCATCATGAACCGGGGATTGTGGGGATACCGGGTGCGTGAGCTGGCAGGGATTGCCGGCGGCGCCATTACGGTGGGTGTCGCCTGGCTGCTGCTGATCCTGGCTGCGTATGGCTGGACTTATTTTCAATGGTTCTTTACGGAGTTTATCACTTATCAGGTCCGGTTGTTCCGAACAGAAGATGCGGGGCACGGCGGGCCTTTCTTTTATCATTTTATTATCCTGCTGCTGGGGTGCTTCCCCGCTTCTGTATTCCTGTTCCAGCGTAGCCGGCGCAGGATCACGGATGTTGAGTCTGTCCGTGATTTTTCCCGGTGGATGTGGATCCTTTTCTGGGTCGTATTGCTGTTGTTTTCGATTGTGAAGACCAAGATCGTTCATTATTCATCGCTGTGTTATTTCCCGCTTACCTTCCTGGCTGCGATGCAGATCTCCCGCCTTGCTGAGGGGCGGATGCGGTTGAGGCCGTTGCCCCGGAGGCTGCTGCTGATCATTGGCATACTGCTGGCTGTGGCCATTATGCTGCTGCCGGTTGCCGGTGTATATAAACAGGCGCTAATCCCATATATCAAGGATCCCTTTGCGGTAGCGAACCTGGCGGCAGATGTGCCGTGGCATATGGCGGAGCTATTGATCGGGCTGGTTTATCTGGTGGGTATTGTGGTGGCTGTGGTGCTGATGCGGCGGCAGTTTCGTAAGGGCATGCTGGTGTTATGTGCCGTGCAAATCGTGATGATACAGGTGGCGGTATTGCATTTTACTCCGAAGATCGAGGCATATTCCCAGCGGACGGGTATTGAATTTTTCAAAAGCTTCCGCGGTAAGGATGTGTATGTGCATGTACTGGGTTATAAAAGCTACGCCCATTTATTCTATACGGAAAAAACCAAGCCCGAAAACCCGCAGTATTATAATCCTGATGGTACGGTGAATGAGCAGTGGTTGTTGACCGGGGATGTTGACAAGCCGGTTTATTTTTCGTGTAAGGTGACGGCGGCAGACCGGTACCGGCAAATGCCGGAATTGCAGGAGGTAGGCAATAAAAATGGATTCGTATTCTTCAGGCGGGTGCAGTGAGTAAATGTCCTCAATCCTCACTCCTCATCCCTGCTCTCAGGTACGCCATCAAGCACACCAGCACCACCACAGCCGCGCCCACTACATTCAGCCAGAGGAAAGAAATGACATCGGCAATGTACATGCCCACCACCACTGCTTCTGCGATAATGGCTGCGAGAAAAACCAGCCGCCCTCCGGCGCGTTTCATATAAAACGCCACAAGAAAGATACCGAGTATGGTGCCATAAAACAGGGAGCCGAGTATATTCACTGCCTCGATCAGCGAACCCATCCGCGTGGCGAACATAGCCACCGCGATACAAAAGATACCCCAGAGCAGCGTATGTAATCGCCCCAGCCACAACTGCTGCGCCGGGCTTGTTTCGTCCTTCCGGCTGAGCAACTGGATGTCCATCAGCGAAGATGAGGCCAGCGAATTGAGCGCTGCCGATATCGATCCCCAGGAAGCGAGGAAGATCACGGCAAACAGCAGCCCCACCAATCCCACGGGCAGGGTATTTTTCACGAAATAGAGGAAGATGTAATTGGTATCGTTGCTGTCTTTCACCACATGCGATGCGGCCATAATGCGGCGTACGCTGTCGCGCACCTGTTCCATCTGCTGTTTGGCGGTACCGAAAGCAGCCAATGCCGTTGCTTCCTGGTCGTTATCGTTTTGTGCCTGTACCAGGCTGAGGCTTGCCTGCTGGTATTGCTGCTGGAGATCCGAATAATGCTCCTGCAGGGGCTGCATTATATCGGGGTGCTGGCGCTCTACTGCTGCCAGCGCGCTTTCGTTGAAGTGTACGGGCGCCGGGCGGAAGCTGTAGAAGGCAAATAACAATGCGCCGATCAGCAGAATGGCAAACTGCATGGGGATCTTCACCAATCCGTTGAGCAGCAGCCCCATCCGGCTCTCGCGTGTGTCTTTCGCGGTAAGGTAGCGCCCCACCTGGCTTTGGTCGGTGCCGAAGTAGGAGAGCGCCAGGAAGAATCCGCCGATGATCCCGCTCCATATATTATACCGGTCGTTCCAGTCGAAGTTTGTGGTGATCACGTTCAGCTTGCCCGACTTGCCTGCAACGTACAATGCATCGCTCATGGAAACGCCCGCCGGGAGATTGTACACCACCAGGAAGCCTGCCACGGCCATGGAGCCGAGGATGATCAGGAATTGCAGCTTCTGCGTGTGGGCGATGGCTTTGGCGCCGCCGGTGTAGGTATAGATGATCAGCAGGCCGCCGGTGATGATATTGGTGATGTAGATATTCCATCCCATGATGGAGGACAGGATGATCGACGGCGCATAGATGCTGATACCGGTCGACAGCCCCCGCGAGAGCAGGAAGAGCATGGAGGTCAGCACGCGCGTCCGGCGGTCGAACCTGTTTTCCAGGAATTCATAGGCCGTGT
>JBEBVQ010000115.1:0-7244 GCA_040392625.1 Taibaiella soli
ACAGACTGTTGCAGCAAGAGCAGGAGATCGGCCAGTTGAAGGCCATGATGAGAGCGGAAGAACAGGATCGCGCCCGTATTGCAGGCGACCTGCATGACGGCATCGGTGGCATGCTTGCTTCTATGAAGATGCATCTGGCAGCAGTGAAAAAACGATACCTTGACCCCGATGCGGCTTCGGGCCTTGATGAAGTAATGCATATGCTTGCTGATACCGCAACAGAAATAAGAAAGACCTCACATAACCTGATGCCGGACGTGCTGTTGCGTTATAATCTTCCTGATGCGCTACGCATCTACTGTGAGAATATCAATATACATGATCATCTCCATCTCGACCTGCAATTCTATGGAAATCTTGAATCGCTTGATCAGTCGCTGGCTTTGTCGCTCTACAGGGTTGTGCAGGAACTGATACAGAACATACTGAAACATGCCCAGGCAACACAGGCCGCCATTCGTATCCGGGAGCATGAAGGATCGATCAGTATTATGGTGGAGGATAACGGCGCCGGTTTTGACGGCGAACCGGAAGGCGGGATGGGATTGCAACAGATACGATCCCGTATCCATGTTCTGCAGGGATATTTTGCCATCGAATCGAAAAAAGGACAGGGAACTACCGCCTATATAGAACTGGAAATACCTAACTTAGAGAATGGAAAGTTGAGAATTGAGAATTGAAAATGCCCCATTTTCAATTCTCAATTCTCCATTTTCAATGATTGAAAGTTTATGCAGATAAAGATCGCCATAGCAGACGACCATCCGATGGTCATTAAGGGATTGCAGCAGATGCTGGTCAATTACCCGAAGATTATCATGATCGCCACTTATCATGATGGCGCTGCTTTGCTTGAAGGGCTGGAACAGCAATTGCCGGATGTGCTGCTGCTGGATATCCAGCTCCCCGGGCAGACCGGAGATGAACTGGTGCCGGTCATCCTGAAAAAATATCCGGATCTGAGCATTCTCATACTGACGAATTTTGACAGTACGCTCTATGCCGGTAGTGTCTTGCGGCATGGCGCCCTGGGTTATCTGCTGAAGACAACTGACGAAGACACGCTGATCGATGCCATTGAATCGGTGTTCCGGGGGGATCAGTTTCTTGAGCCGGAGATGCAGGCAAAGATCGACCGGCAGGACTCACGGATGAAGCAGGAGCTCCGTACAAAATCGGCGCTGACACTCCGCGAAAAAGAAATACTGCAACTGATCATCAATGGTTATACCAGTCAGGAAATTTCAGACAAGCTGCACATCGGTTTCCGTACTGTGGAAAATTACCGGTTCAATATTCTGTTGAAACTTGAGGTGAAGAATACTGCTGCACTCGTAAAAAAAGCCCTGACACTGGGTTTGGCGGAATAGCATCAGTTGATCATTACCCAGCAAAAGCCAAAGCGCAGCATGGCATTCTGCAGGGGGTATCCCGGTGCGGCGATATTATTCGTGTAGAGAAATTGCTGTACCTGGTCCATCATGATATACGCGCGCATCCGTTTGATACGGAAATTGAAGAATACGGATCCTTCCGGTTTGTTATTCACCATATAGGCTGTCTGGTAGTAAAAGCGTCCCATGAACGGCGAATATCCGTCAGCATGATATGCGGTGTGGTACCGTACTTCAATGCCTGTAGCTATTTGCAGCGCATTCCGGAACAGCCTGCTTTCGATACTCAACTGATGTCGTGCCATTAATTGCGGCACGTTTACCGGTGCATTGGCAGTTGCCTGCTGGAATACGATCTCATTATCCAGCACCAGGATGCCGACGTGGAAGGCTTTGCGCGCCCAGGCTTGTGTGAGGCTGAAGATATCCGGATGTTGTGCCGGGAGCTGGTTACTATCAAGATAAATATAATTGCCCGGCACATAGTTGCGTACACCGCCGGACAATTTCCATTTTTCATTCCGGTACTGGCCGTAGAGCAGGGTAACAGATTGTTTGCTCAGGCTGTTTTCGATCCTTGTGTATTGGTTTTGGTAGAGTGTGTAGTTGTAGGGCGCTTCGCTGAGCTGCTGGCGGAAGCCTATTGAAAGTTCCCCGATTTGTTTCAGCGATTTTCCCAGCCCGGCGTTCAGCAGAAAATCGCCTGCGGGCTGGCCGGTCAGGTAAAACTGCGCGTTGGCCTGGTAAAACCATTGTCCCTTTTCCAGCGCCTCTTTGCCGATCGTGCCGGCGAGGTAATTACTGAATACGTTCCGTTTGTCCTCACCGCTTACATAAGCCGTAGTAAACTGATCGTACCGTATGCCTATGCCTGCGCTGAACTGGAGTTGTTTTTCATCTGGCCCGATGAACCCGTCCAGCATCAGCCGGTTGTCGGCGCGATGCCATATCTGATCCATCTGTACGGAGTCCGAAGCAGGGATCGTCGCCTGGAACAGCGGTGCATACCGCAGTGAGTCCGGGCGCAGGTCTTTATACTGAAACTTTTCCGTGCTAAGTTCCAGCCGGTGTGAGATGCTGAAACGCGGCGTAAGATGAGTGGAAAATTGAGTGGAATCTTCGTTATACAGCGTATCGATCGGGCCGCGGGTATAGCGCTGCTGTACCAGCACCGACAAGTCGCGATGCATATTGGTCACCGATGAGCGGCGCACACTGTAAGCATCATTGTCGAAGCCCACCGGTATCGTCTGCCGGTCGCCGAAACGTTCATCGTTGAGCAGACTGTCGGCAAGGATCCCTCCGTTGGCATCATGCTGCTGTTTGTTATAAGCTACTGCGCCAAACAGGGTGTAACGCTGGTTTTTGCTTGTATAATGAGTCGTTGCAGAAGCATTGTCGAAATTGTTGCGTTGGATCTTATAAAAACCCGGCGAGGTCAGCTTCCGGTACTGAACAGCTACATTCCAGTTGGGGCGGATGTTCTGGGTATGGAAGATCTGTGCCATCTGCTCTGCCTTGCTCCCGAGCCGGAAGGTAAATTCCGAATAGGGACGGGTAGTATTATAGTAAAGCAACTCACCGGGCAGGAACCGGTACGCATCAAATATATGATACCCGAGCGACAGCCCGATCTGTTGGCGGGGGGTAAAGAGCAGATCCCGCACCGGGCTGCCCATATTGCCGAGATCGCGGCGCCAGGGCTGGATAAACGGCTTCCTGTGAAAGGTATGGATGGACGAATCGGGATATATCCGCTGCTGCGACCAGGCTTTGATGCCATGGATCTGCACGTCGTTACTGCTCCACTTGTTGGTATTGGTTTTACGGGTAGTGGTGTCTTGTTGTTGCGGGGTATTACCCAGGGTTGGCGGGGCGCCCGGCTGATTGATCTGTCCGTATGATGAGGGCGCTGCTGCCGTGAAAAGCAATGACCATAGTATGATTACCTTAAACGCAACACGGTATGTTCCTTTATTCAGCAGCAAGTATTGCTTATTTAATGCCGGAACAGGCCGATGGCTATAAGCCTGTCGGTTTCCGGATCGTGCAAAGGTAATTTAAATAGTTATCTGTGAAGCCGGTAATAAAGACGAATAATGCCGAAGGCGCGGAGCAAAATTTGAATATTTTCAGGCATGCTAAGAACCCCGAAGGGGTGATATGACAACCGGCTTTGGCCGGTATCAACTTTCTCTGTATTTTTATCGTGCAGACCGGCTTTAAATGGCCGTCTGTTTTTTTATTTGAATATATGAAAAAGACGCTGTTGCTTACGGTTGTAAGCAGTATATTATTCTGTGCCGCCACCGGCCAGACAAACCCCGCCCGGTGTGGTATTGATGCTGTAAGGGCGCATATTGCACAATATCAGCCATCGTTGCTTCCTGCTTTTTCCGTTGCCCGCCAGGCTCCGCAGGAGCAAGCGGATGCGCTGACCACAGACGATTATGCCACCGTAACCATACCGGTGGTGTTTCATGTGCTGCTTACCGAAACGCAACTGGCGCGTATCGGGGGGCTTGCAGGGTTGGAACAGCGTATTGTCTCGCAGATTGATGTGCTGAATGAGGATTACAATGCCGGTAATGCTGATTCTGCAGATATCCCGGAAGTGTTCAGGCCCTTATATGGCAATGCCCGTGTCCGTTTCGGATTGGCACGGCGTCATCATGCCACCGGTGCTGCTTTTGCGGGGTATCAGTTAAAGGTGCTGGCTCCGGGAGCAGATTCTGCTTATGAAATTTATTCCGGATCTGCAGGTTCAAAGTATTTCTGCAGCGATGCCAAATACGACAGCCATAAGGGTCTGGCTGCCTGGCCGGTAGATCGCTACCTGAATATATGGGTACTCCGGATCACGGAAAACGGACGGGAAGGGGTAGTCGGGATAACAACACCGCCAAGCTTTACTGTGTCGGGACAGGTATTGGCACAATATAAAGATGAGGTGGGCGTAGTACTGAGTTACGGCGCTCTTGGCCGGCGGGCAGGGGTTTTCGATTATTTTTTTCAGTCTGAACTTGATCAGGGGCGTACGCTCACCCATGAGATAGGCCATTTTTTTGAGCTGGATCATATTTGGGGTATCAACCCTGGATGCACTACAGACGATGGTATCGCAGATACGCCTCCGCAGGAAGATGCGAATTATTTCTGCCCGTCTTATCCCAAACAGAACTGTACCAACAGCGCCGGAGGAGAGATGTTTATGAACTACATGGACTATGTAAACGATGGATGTATGCACCTGTTCACGCATGGTCAGGTAGCAAGGATGCGGCAGGAACTGGCGCCCGGCGGCAGGTCTTATTCGCTGACCGTAAACCCCGATCTCGTCAGGTGGCCTGCCGGGATACCTGCGGCAGAGCAGCATCCGGAGCTAATTATCGCGCCTAACCCCGCCGCCGGCTATACCATGATTTACACCACGGAAGCCACGATGCCACGGGAGGTTTCGCTGTGGAATATGATGGGACAGCGGGTAAAAACTGTACCTTTGCAGGAAGTGCAGCACGGTGCGTTCCGGGTAGATCTTTCCGGTGTGGCAACAGGCATCTACACGATCCGCTGCCGTTATGCTGCAGAAACGATCAGCAGAAAAATAGCAGTCCAGTAATGATAAAAAACCTTGATCTTGCAGCGGTGCTGGCCTCTTCCCGGCTCAGCCCGGATATGCTTCGTATCGCCGAAAAAGTGCAGGAACGCGAACGTCTTACCGGTGCGGAAGGCATTTTGCTTTTTGAGCAGGGCGATCCGGGCTTTGTAGGTGCGCTCGCCAATTATATTTCCGGTTCGCTGCATCAGGATAAAGTATATTTCAACAGGAACTTCCATATCGAGCCGACCAACGTATGCATTTTTACCTGTGATTTCTGTTCTTATTCCCGCCGGTACAAGCACCGTGACCAGGGCTGGGAGCTGAGCATGGAGCAAATGCTCGATATTGTCCGCAAGTACGATGGACAGCCTGTGACGGAGGTGCATATAGTTGGAGGGGTACACCCAAAAATGAACCTCGAATTTTTCTGTGAGCTGGTGCAGAAGATACGCGCGCACCGTCCGGAACTGCATATTAAAGGCTTTACGGCAGTAGAGCTGGATTATATGTTCCGCAAGGCGAAGCTCAGTACGGAAGAAGGTATGCGGCAGTTGCAGGAAGCCGGATTACAGTCGCTGCCGGGCGGCGGCGCCGAAATTTTTGATCATGAAGTGCGGCAGCAGATCTGCGCCGATAAAGTGGATGCCGCCGGATGGCTCGAAATACACGAAACGGCACATCGCCTGGGTATGCACTCCAATGCTACCATGCTCTACGGGCATATCGAAACCTACGCCCACCGTGTGGATCATATGATCCGCCTGCGGGAACTGCAGGACAAGACCGGCGGTTTCAATTGCTTTATACCGTTGAAATTCAGGAATAAAGATAATGACATGTCGCATATCCCCGAGGTGAGCATCACTGAGGATATGCGGATGTATGCCATCGCACGTATATTCCTCGATAACTTCCGGAATTTGAAAGCCTACTGGCCGATGCTGGGACGGCAAAGTGCACAACTCACCCTTGCTTTTGGTGTGAATGACCTCGACGGGACGATAGACGATACGACGAAGATATACTCCATGGCCGGGTCTGAAGAGCAGACACCCGCAATGAGCACCGAAGATCTTTGCAACCTGATCTTATCGGCCGGCAAGATCCCTGTGGAGCGCGATACCTTGTATAACGAGATCAAAGTGTACGGAGGGGTGGAAGCATGATCCGTATCGGTAAGATTGTGGCTGTTCACGGATTACAGGGGGCAGTAATTATGACGCATATCGCCGATAAGCCGGACTGGCTGAAGAAGGATGATGTGCTTTATATAGAACTGCAAAAAGACAGCCGGATCCCTTTTTTTGTGCAAACGGCAACGGAAGCCCGGGACGGATCATATATCATCCGGCTTGAAGACATAGCTACGGTCGAAGCGGCCCGCAAGCTGATCGGCAGGCATGTCTATGTGGCGTCAGATGTGCTGGCCGGGATGATAAAGGACTCGCCGCTGCTGTGGATCGGGTTTAACCTGACAGACCGTCATTACGGATCGCTCGGGCCGCTGGAAGATGTGGTGCATACTGGTACGCAGTGGCTGGGTAAGATCATATTCCGCGGAGCGGAAGCGCTGATCCCCCTGGTAGCGCCTATCCTTATTGAGGTGAATATCAAAAACCGGTTTATACGGGTTGATCTGCCGGAGGGGCTGCTTGATGTATATACAGGTAAGGATATTGATGCTGCTGAAACATGATCAATATATTACCGTACTTATTTTTTAATACAGTTATATTATGCGGATCGATATCATAACGGTATTGCCTGAACTTCTGGAAAGCCCTTTTGCACATTCTATTATGAAACGCGCGCAGGAAAAGGATTTATTGGAAGTGCATGTGCATAATCTTCGTGATCATACGCCTTACCGGCACGGGCAGGTGGATGATTACCAGTTTGGCGGCGGTGCAGGTATGGTCATGATGCCGGAGCCGCTTGCCCTGCTGCTGGACAAACTTAAAACAGCGCGCAGCTACGATGAAGTGATCTATATGACCCCGGACGGGATACGTTTTGACCAGCGTATGGCCAACCGGCTTTCGCTCAAAGAGAATATGATTATTATATGTGGCCACTATAAGGGAATTGATGAGCGTATCCGTGAGCATTATGTTACACTGGAAATATCTATCGGGGATTATGTGCTGAGTGGGGGAGAGTTGGCTGCTGCTGTTGTTGTGGATGCCATCGGGCGTCTCCTGCCGGGTGTGCTGAATGATGAAACCTCTGCACTCACGGATTCTTTC
>JBEBVQ010000116.1:0-7210 GCA_040392625.1 Taibaiella soli
ATACCGGTGGGATAGGTTATTTCTACAATACCGGAACCAAACCGCCCATACCACGACTGTCCGGGAACGATAGGTCCCGCAAAGATGACGTTACCAGCCTGGATGCTGAGCGGTAGCTGAAACTGAGTATCACAGGCGGGTAATGGCTGCAGGTTAGCCGCTGTCAGCGGATAGTGGACGCCGTTGATATAAAAAGAATTGACTTCCCCGATATTGGTAGCGCTCATCTTAAAACGAACGGTGGTGGTTGCCGGAGAAAAAGCATAAGTATATGAACCCGGGATACCGTTATAATTGATACCGATCGTGTAAGGGCCGGCGCCGCAGTAGGCAAATGTGCCTTCAGTCCGTACCGAACCGTCAGAGCTTACTGTTACCGTACGTCCGTTGATGACCCGGCTGCCGGAGGCATGTGTTACGGGTACCCATATCTGGGCAACTGCAGCATGAGCAGTGAGAAAAATACAAATAAATAGGAATAGGTATTTTTTATTCATGTGAAGGGATGGTTGTAACCCGGTTAGGTAGTCTTTTTAATTTTCAGCATATTATGTGACAGGTCAGGCTGACCTGACCCAAAAGATAGCTAACAAATTTCCCCTAAGCCCAAGAGCCTAATTAGAGTATTACTACTCCTTTTTTTAATGTATTTTTATTTTTAAAACTTGTTTGTAGGTGCAATAAAGGATAAAACCCTAATTTTAGAATATCCGAATAGTTGAAAATATGTTTGCGATCAGCAGGGGAGTATACAGGATGTTGAGCTTTACCGTAATCTGTGTGGTCATTTTTATAATGGCTATGGCAGCAACAGCCCAGGAGCGGGCGGTTGTTACGGCAGTACCGTCATTTTCAACCGCAGACACACAACGTATAGCTGCTTTGAATAATCGGGGTAGATTATTACGCTGGACAAACCGGGACAGTTCCATCAGACTGTTTCAGGAGGCTGTTCGCTTAAGCCGGAAGGCAGGTTTTTTGGATGGAGTGGGTTTTTCGCTCTCCAATATGGCTGTGATTTTGATGGATAGCGGACGGTACGAAGAAAGTCTGTTTTGGTTCCGGCAGGCATTACCTTATTGTTTGCAGGCTGTATATTATAAGAAGCTGCCTTCTGTATTATACAACAACATGGGTAACGTCTATTTCGCATACGGCGCTTACTCAAATGCAGCATATTATTATTATGCTGCCGTCAAGGCATTGGGAAATGATACGCTGTCGCCGCTCCGTATATCGGCTTACAGTAATCTCGGAGCCATACATATCCGCCTCGGGCAGCCCCGGCAGGGGTTATTCTATTTTCAGCGCGGAGAAATGCAGGCCCGCCGCCAGAAGGATGATTTCCGTTTGTCTTTTACCCTGAATAATAAAGGCGATGCTTTTGTGGCATTGGGTGAATACAGGAAAGCGCTGGTCTGTTATCAGGAAGCTTTGCAACTGGCGCGGAAGGAGGAGCAGGCAGATGTGGAGCAGGCTGTCGAAATTAGTTTGGGCGAGCTTATGCTCCATATGGATAAACCTCACGAGGCAATAGACTATCTGCGACGTGCCCTGAGCCGAAGCGCTGTGACGGGAGATCATATTATGGCGATCCAGTTGTATTACAACATGGGGACCGCCTATTACCGTGTCAATAATTTTAAACTGGCAAAAGAATTTCTGCTACCTGCATTACGGAATGCAGAAACATTCGGGTTGTTGGATAATATAACAGCAGCACACGAAACACTTGCCTCATTATATGAAGAAACGGGAGACCTTCCGGCTGCGCTGATGCACCAGCGGTTATATTCACAGTACCGGGACAGCCTCCTGCACAAGGAAAGGACAGAAGCAGTAAACCAACTCGAAGTAAAGTACAGTACCGCCCAAAAAGACCGTGAGCTGATGCAGAGTCAACTGCTCATTACACGCCAGCAACATCAGCTCAATGAAAAAAACACACTGATCAGTATTGTTTCTTTGGGTGTTTTACTCCTGACTGCTATGGTATTATTCCTGTGGGCGCTATACCGGAATAATCAGCATAAGCAACGCTTGCAGGGACAGTTGATCCGTACGATGGAAAAAGAAAAAGAAATAATGGCCCGGGAAGAGGAAATAAAGCTGATGCAGGCACTCATGCAGGGAGAGGAAAAAGAAAGGACGCGCATTGCGCGGGAATTGCACGACGGCATAGGCGGTATGCTCGCTGCCATACAGATGCATTTCAGCGCCGCACGCAATCGTCAGCGTGGAGCCGTGCAGGAGCATAATATGGACGAGATCATGAAAATGCTTGAAAATGCAGCCGATGAGGTACGGAAAACGGCGCACAACCTTATGCCCGACATCCTGATCAAGCACAGCTTCGAAGAAGCATTACAGCTTTATTGTGAGCAGATCAATTCCGGAAACAAACTGCAGGTTGATCTGCAGATACACGGTACGATCAATGCACTCCCCAAACCTGTCGAGCTTTCGCTGTACAGGATCGTGCAGGAACTGATACAGAATATTATCAAACACGCCGATGCCGGTCAGGCGATCATCCAGGTAAATCAGCAGGAAAAAGTGCTGAGCATTATGATTGAGGACAATGGCGCCGGTTTCCGTTCCGGTGAAGGGCAGGCCGGTATCGGGCTGCAAAATCTGAGATCCAGGGTACAAGCCCTGCAGGGATTCCTTTCTATCGAATCTGCTACAGATGCCGGAACTACCGTGTATATGGAATTTGGAATGGAAAAGCTATGCAGAACGGCTACGCCGCATACTAATGTGCTGGTGCAGGAGTAGCCCTGAATGCCGGTGTGCATCTGCTATTTTACTTCCAGCAGTTCTATGCAGAATATCAGGACGGCGTTGGGCGGTACCGAGCTGCTGCCCTGGCTGCCGTATCCGTGAGACGGCGGCAGGAACAGAGTGATCTTGCCTCCGGCCCTGATCAGCGGAATGCCTGCCTGCCAGCCGGGGATGAGTCCCGAAAGGCCAAACAATATATTATTCGCCTGATCAAAAATATCGCCATTCTTCAGCCTGCCGATATAATTTACCCGTACATCGGAACACACATCCGGCTGTTTGCCCGATCCGGCCTCCGTAATGCTGTAGAAAAATCCTTTTTCATGCTGTTCGGCAATGATGCTATTGTCATCAAGATATTGCCGCAGACTTTCCGTTTCCTGAGCAGGTGCAGCAGCAATAGTAATATCGCAGGCATCTGTGTTTTTGTCTTTTTTGCAACTGCCCGTCAGCAGCAGCAAACCCAGAATAACATACAGGGCATTCTTCATATCGCTGGTAATTGGGCATGCAAGCTAACGATAATAATCATTGCAGCCCCGACCCCGGTATCACCTTCGCAATAATAATTTTAAATTATATCCTATGTGTGTTGCTATTTATTTTATAGTAAGAATATGTGTATTAAAATATTTTATAATTTATTTTGGAAAATTCTTTGGGTGTCTGTAGTATTGTGACGGGTAATGTGATGATAATGAATTTGTTGAACACCAAAACGGCAGAACTATGAAGATACAGAAACAGGCGGCACAGTTGATGATCCTGCATACGCTGATGAATAGTAAACGTACAGGTCCGCCGGACAGGTTGTCCGGATTGCTGGGCATAAGTAAAAGCAAGCTGTACGAGGTATTGGAAGAATTGAAAGCTTGCGGGGCAACGATTGCGTATTCCAGGAAACGGGAAACATTTTATTATAAGAACCATTTTGTTGTTGATGTCCGTTGTATTATTCGCCCGCTGCGTCCTGATGAAGCGGACAGGCTGTCGGGCGGATATACATCCGTGCATTGCCCTGCGCATTCCATAATACATTGCTTTGGCGCAAGCCCGTTAAAAATGACAGGACATGCAAACCGGTATTAATGATCTGCTGATAACATATCTCCCCGCCATTTCGCTGCGTGCAAAGACCATTTACTGGATATTACTGGGAGGCATATGCCTGGCGGTCGCATGGCTTCCTTTTATTGCTTTGGATATTTCTGTGAAAGCAACCGGCATTGTGCGTCCGGAGCATGAGCGCTTTGAGCTGAAGCCTTTGACGGGTGCGGTGATAGATTGTATCTACTACCGGGAAGGAGATATAGTGCCCCGCGACAGCCCGGTGCTCCGTTTATATGATGCGCATACACGCGCCAGGGCCGTGCAGATACGTTACGAGCTGGCACAGCGGGAGCAACTGCTGTACGACCTGAAGCGCCTGATCAGCAACCGGGGCGACCCGGCAGCAGCATTCCGATCCGGAATATATAAGCAGGAATGGGCGCTGTACCTGACACAACTGCAGGAGCGGCTTGCCGGGCTGGAAAAATCCCGCCGGGAACTTGCCGTACATCGTAAGCTGCTGCAGGCCCGTGTGATCTCCCGTAAAGAATATGATGACAAGCAGGTGGAAAATGAACAGCTTGAATCGGCCTTGCTGACGTTTAAAAACAGCCGGATTCACGAATGGCAGCAGCAGATGCTGCAGTACCGCTCAGAATATGTACAATATGAGCTGCAGTGGCAGCAGCTTGTTTATGACCGGCATTTGTATGAGATACGCGCGCCCGTTACCGGGAGATTAATGGGGATCAATAACCGCTATCCGGGCAGTATGATACAGGCCGGGGAAGTGATCGGTACGTTGTCTCCCGAAGCAAAGTTGGTGGCAGAGATGTACGTCCCGGTACGGGATATCGGCCTGCTCCGGAAAGGCCAGCCGGTGCGCTACCAGATAGAAGCATTCGATTACAAATACTTCGGTACGCTATCCGGCCGGGTGACGGATATAGATCACGATTTCACATTGCAGGGCGATAAGCCTTATTTCAAAGTGCGGGCTGATTTTGACAGTACCCGCCTGCAGCTTTCCAATGGCTATACCGTGAGGCTGAAAAAGGGCATGACGTTCCAGGCCGGGTTCCTGGTGACGCGGCGGAGCCTGTGGCAATTGCTGTTTGATAAAATGGATGACTGGCTGAATCCTGCGGCCCCGCCGCCTGCAATACAGGATGATCTGTGAAGAAAAAGATCCATATACGGCAAAAGGATGCTACGGATTGCGGCGCTGCCTGCCTTGCCTCGGTGGCTGCCTGGTACCGGCTGCGGATACCGGTGACGCAGATCAGGCAATATGCAGGTACGGATCGCCGGGGCACAACGGTTTCAGGTCTGATTGAAGCTGCTGCCCGGATGGGGTTGCTGGCGAAAGGTGTAAAGGCGGTACCGGAAAGTCTTGACCAGATACCATTGCCGGCCATTGCACATATGAAGCTGGGCAACGGATTGCATCACTATGTTGTGATCTGTAAAGCGAGCGCCGGCCTGGTATGGGTCATGGATCCGGCTTATGGGAAGGTGCGTAAGGAAAAGCTTGAGGTATTTATCCGACAGTGGACAGGCGTATTGGTATTGCTGCTGCCGGATACTTCGTTCCGGCCGGGGAATGCTATTGTACCCGTTGCCCGCCGCCTGTTCCGACTGGTGCGCCCGCATACAGCGGTCATGATACAGGCTGTTGCAGGCGCTATTGTTTATACGGCGCTTGGCTTATCCATGTCACTTTACCTCCGACAGATAGTGGATCACGTGCTTGTCTATGGGAACGTCCGGCTGCTGAATCTGCTGGGGATGATCATGATCGCTCTGCTTATCTTCCAGGTGGTCATCGGGCATATACGGAATGTGTTTGTGCTTCGTACCGGCCAGAATATGGATGCGGGGCTGATCCTGGGCTACTACCGGCACCTGTTGCATTTGCCGCAGCGATTCTTTGATACAATGCGGGTGGGGGAGATCCTCAGCCGCATCAACGACGCAGTGAAAATACGTTTGTTCGTTAACGATGTGGCGATCGACCTGATTGTAAATGCGTGCATCGTCCTGTTTTCCGTAAGCCTGATGTTCCTGTATCATTGGAAGCTGGCGCTGATCACCGCTCTTATCCTGCCTTTTTACATCCTGATATATGTCTTCAGCAACCGTATAAACAAAATTTGGCAGCGCAAGCTGATGGAAGGGCATGCCGCATTGGAAACACAACTGGTGGAGAGTCTGGGCAGCATCGGTACAGTAAAACGTCTCGGATTGGAAGCGGATACGTTTCACCGCACGGAGGCACATTTCGTACGCCTGTTGCGTACTGTTTATAAAAGCAGCATACGTATCCTGTACTTCGGGAGCACATCGGAATTTGTCACCCGACTGTTTACCATCATCGTGCTATGGAGCGGCAGCTTTTTTGTGATCGGGAGAGATATGTCGCCCGGAGAATTGCTTTCGTTTTATGCGCTGCTGGGTTATTTTACAGGCCCGGCGGTGCAGTTGATCGCAGCGAACCGGCAGATCCAGGATGCGCTGATTGCTGCGGAGCGCCTGTTTGAGATCATTGATCTGGAGCGCGAATCCGAAGATGGTATTGATCTGACGCGCCAGGCAATACAGGGAGGTGTCCGGTTTTCCGGTGTACGTTTCCGTTATGGTACGCGCACACCTGTACTACGGGGATTGAACCTGTATATACCGCAGGGCGCCAGCGCCGGAATAGTAGGCGCCAGCGGATGTGGTAAGTCCACACTGCTGTCTTTGCTGCATAAGCTGTATCCGCTGCAGGCAGGCACAATATCTGTCGGTACGCATGATACCCGTTATATCTCCAATGCCAGCCTGCGGAGGATCGTCGGTGTAGTGCCGCAACATACGGATCTGTTTGCCGGTACGATCCTCGAAAATATTGCTCCGGGAGATCCGGAACCCGATCTTTCCAGAATAGGACATATTACGCATGTGCTGGGTTTGCACACATTCATAGAGAGTCTGCCGGATTATTACTACACGCTGCTGGAGGAGCGGGGCAATAACCTCTCCGGCGGCCAGCGGCAGCGTATTGCCATTGCACGGGCGCTATACAGGGAGCCGGAAATACTTGCGCTGGATGAGGCTACGTCATCGCTGGATGCAGCAAGTGAACAGGCAGTACAGCAGGCGCTGGCCTGGTATAAGGCACAGGGAAAGACGATCCTGATCATCGCCCACAGGCTGACCGCCGTGCAGGATTGTGATATTGTTTTTGTATTGCAGGACGGTGTTGTTGCAGAACAGGGTACGCACCGGGAATTGATCGGGAAAGGTGGCCTGTATGCAAAAATGTGGTCGCTACGATGATTTTTTATTATGTGTTTTAAAATAATGCCCGCTCCTGTAGTGGGTTTCATCGGAC
>JBEBVQ010000117.1:0-7197 GCA_040392625.1 Taibaiella soli
GTTAGTGCTGGATAAATGGGGCGCCGTATAGCGGTTACCGCAACTGTCACAGGACGAAACAAGCGGCAGCATAGGGAGTTAATATAGGGTGTATATAGGACGTATATAGGATGTATATAGAATATGGGCTATGTCGCCCTTCTGTATTTATCCTTGATAAATGCCACCAGCGGGCGTTGCTCTTCCGTACTGCTGACCACCATGCTCTTCCATAAAGCATCGATAACCAAGAGTACAAAACGGGTTTCCTGCTCCGGATTCTTGTACCCCAACTCGGAGAAAGCAGTGACCAGCAGGGCATGTACCGGTTGTATAAAATGCTCATGATGCCCGCGGGCCGGCGGTGTGTCGAGCAGCCGGTATTGCAGCTTCCAGAATTCAGGCTCCAGAGATACCAGTTTTTCAGGGAAATCAAGTATGGTGTGTATAAAGTCAAGCGGATCTTTCTTCCGGAGCATGCCCCTGTTATGGGCCGCCACACGTTGGTAGCCGCTTTTGATCACATGGGCGAGCAATTGTTCTTTATTGCCAAAATGCCTGAAGATGAGCGATTCCGATACATCCGCTTCCCGGGCGATCAGTTGGGTGGAGGTATGCTCATATCCCCTTTCTGCAAAAAGCCTGAGCGCAGCCACCGCAATATGCTCTTTACGGTTCATCGGCGTTTATTGTGGGGTCATCATTTTCGGGTTAGCCGGGAGAGCGCATCTGCAATGCGCTGCATGGCTGCTTCCAGCAGCTCCATGGAAGTGGCGAACGATATCCGGATACAGCCTTCGCTGCCAAATGCAGACCCGCATACGGTAGATACATGACCCTTGTGCAGGAGGTACATGGCCATATCTTCATCGTTACGGATCTCTGTGGCGCCGTCGGTCATTCCGATAAAATGACTGATGTCGGGGAATGCATAAAAAGCGCCCTGTGGCTGGTTGATACGTACACCCGGGATCTTGCCCAGCGACTTTACAACAAAATCCCTCCGCTGGCGGAAGGCTTCCTGCATAAGCCGGGTGGGCGCCATATCGCCGGTGAGCGCTGCAATGGCGGCGCGTTGCGTGATGATGTTGGCGCCGGAGGTGATCTGCGCCTGGAGCTTTTCGCAGGCTTGCACCAGCGTTTTCGGCCCGGCCATATAACCCAGCCGCCAGCCGGTCATGGCAAATCCTTTGGAAAAGCCGTTGACGACCACCACGCGGTCCTTGATTTCCGGGAACTGGGCAATGCTTTCATGACTGCCGATAAAATTGATATGCTCATAGATCTCGTCGCTGAGGATCATCACCTGCGGGTGATGCGCGAATACAGCGGCAAGCTGTGCCAGTTCGTGGCGGGTATATACACTCCCTGACGGATTACAGGGCGAGGAAAATATAAACAGTTTTGTATTCGGGGTAATAGCAGCATCCAGTTGATCAGGAGTGAGCTTGTAGTCGGTCTCGATCGAGGAGGGCATCAGCCTGACGATACCTTCGGCCAGTTGCACCAGTGCGCTGTATGTGACCCAGTAGGGAGTGGGGATAAGCACTTCATCACCAGGATTGACAAGGCTTAGCACGGCATTGGCCAGGGATTGCTTGGCGCCGGTGGAAACGATGACTTCATCCGGCTGGTAACGGAGGCCGTTGTCGCGGCGGAGTTTTTCACAGATCGCCTGTCGCAGTTCCGGTATGCCAGCCACGGGCGGATATTTGGTATAGCCGTCCCGCATCGCCTGCGTAGCCGCTTCAATGATATGCTCCGGTGTGCGGAAATCCGGCTCCCCCAGGCTCAGGTCAATGATATTCGTGCCCTGAGCCTTCAGTTCGCGGCTCAGCTTGGCCATACGGATGGTCTGTGGTTCGGTAATGAGGCTCAGGCGCCGGGCTAATTCCATAGGTCAGTTATAATCAGGTGCAGTGATCAGCAAATGTAACAAGAAAGAAGTAATCAATCAGCCGGCGGGAAAGCCGGCTGATTGATTGGATAATACAGCCCCGGCGGGTAATTACAAGTGCCGGAAATAGGCCATGTACAATGAAGCCAGTACAATGATGCCGATGCTGACCGACAGGAGAATGATCGTCCTTTTATAAGCGCTGTTGATGGCGCGCATCCGGTGCAGCTCACTCAGGTTGTTGATGATGTTCTCGGTCCGGGAAAAAGCGGTTTCCCCTTTTATCACGTAATCATAAGCGCCATATTTGATACTATCAACGGCCACCTCGATCTTGTCCTGGCCCGAAAGCATGATCACCTGCGCATTTGGCGCCTGTTCCTTGATCTCTTTCAGGATCTCCACACCATTCTTTGCCTTGGGATTGTGGGCGCTCAGGTGATAATCCAGGATAATGATTTCGGGATTGAGATGTATTTTTTTGAGGGCGTCTTCACCATTATCAAAAATCAATATTTCATATAAGAAACGTTCGGAAAGATAATCTTTCAGCATTTCATTCTGAATAGGCTCATCGTCCACCAGGAAAATGTATCGCTTTTGTCGGGCCATGGTACTTATTTGTGAATAAAATTTTCAGAAAAATAGAGAAATTTTTCTAAATCCAAAACAACAAACTGATTTTTTTCTTCAGGTACAAAGTATAAGCCTATCCGGCCAGACTATTTTTTCTGTTGTTTTAGTTCTGTAAAAGCCCGTTCACATACCCGTTTCAGGTTGGCGATAAGCGGCGCCAGCCGTTCATAATGCCCTGCTTCGCTGGCGGTTTGCTCCGTCAGGAATACCTGGCTGATCTCTTCTTTGACGCCCATATACGACAACTGGGGCTTCAGGGAATGCGCCGCCACTTTGATACCTGTAAAATCTTTTTCAGCGAGGCTTTGATCTATCTTCTGCAGCAATTTGGGGGCATTTTCGAGGAACATGCTGATGTATTTTTCCATTTTCTCCGGGTTGCCGCCGGTGAACTGGCGGAGGAACTGCATATCCGTAACTTTATCCGGCAGTGCGGGCTGCTTTTCAACCGGCGGTTCCGGTTGGGCGCGGACACGGGTTTGCGGTGCGTTGCCTTTTTCGAGCAGGCCGGCCATGCTGAGCAGCAGCTCTTCGGGATGGAAGGGCTTGGAGATATATGCGTCCATACCTGCTTCGAAATATCGCTTTACATCTTCCTGCAGCACATTGGCGGTCATCGCGATGATGCCGGTATCGCGCGCCGGCGCCGGCAGGGTTTCCCGGATGGCACGGGTGGCAGTAACCCCGTCCATCACGGGCATCTGTATATCCATTAATATGACGTCGTACCGGTTTTCGCGGACGCGGGCAACTGCCTCCTGCCCGTTGACCGCGACATCGAGCTGAATGCCCGGCAGCAGCTCATGGAGCGTGTCTTCGGCCACCATACGGTTAAATTCATTGTCTTCGACCAGCAGCAGGCGGCATTTTTTCAGCCGTTCCATCATCTCTTCCGAGATGATCTTTTCCTGCTCCCCGGCATCGGGGGCAATACCTTCGGTAAAGGGAATAACAACGGTAAATGTAGTGCCTTCGCCGGGCTGGCTTACTACCGATATGGTACCGTGCATCAGTGTGACGAGCTGCCGGGAAATGGTAAGCCCCAGCCCTGTGCCGCCATACTTACGCGCTGTATTGGTGCCGGCCTGGGTAAAGCTCTCGAAGATCTTCTCCACATAGTCGGCAGCGATACCGATACCGGTGTCGGTAATATCCATTTGTACGAAGTAATGACCGTCGGTTTTTTTCTGCAGGGAAATATTTACAGCTACATACCCTTTCTCAGTAAACTTGATGGCATTGCCCACCAGGTTGATCAGTACCTGGTTCACCCGTGTAGGGTCGCCGGTCAGGTATTCGGGGATGGCCGGGTCTATCCGTATCCGCAGGTCAATATGTTTTTCTTCCGCTTTGAGCATCAGCATATCGCGCATGCTTTGCGCGACTTCCCGGAGCGAGAAAGAAGTCTGTTCGATGATGATCTTCCCGGATTCGATCTTGGAAAGGTCCAGGATGTCGTTGATGATCACCAGCAGGTTGTCTGCGCTTTGTGCAATGGCATGGAGATAGCGCATTTGCTCCGGTCTGGGGTCTTTGTTGAGCAGGAGGCGCGTCATGCCCACGATGGCATTCATCGGGGTGCGGATCTCGTGGCTCATGTTGGCCATGAATTGCTGCTTCAACTGTGCGGTGCGCTCGGCTACTTCTTTTTCTTTCTGTGCCAACTCCACTTCGCGCTGTATCTGCAGGTTCCGGACCTTATTATAAGTAGCCTGTTTGAAGATCTCCTCCTTCAGGCCTTCATAAGCCTTGAGGTGGTGGAACGCTTTGGGGATATCGCCCATTTTGTCGTACAGATCGGAAAGTATATCATGCACACTCATCAGGTCGTGGCGGCGCATGTATTCATCGGCAATATGCAGCGCAGACTCCAGCTCCTTGCGGGCGCTTTTGTAGTTGCCTTCGTCCATAAACAGGCAGCCCAGGTAGAAATGCGATATGATCTGGACTTCCACATTTTTTAATTCCCGCGATTCGTCCAGCGCCCGCCGGAGGTAGGTGCGGGCATTGTCGAAATCTCGTTTTTTGTAGTACACCTTGCCCAGGCTGCTCACGGCCATGATATGCATGGCGGTTTCCGGCTCCGTGCGGCGGAAGGCCTCTTCAAAATAACGGAAGGCATCATCGAGTTTTTTCAGCTTGAAGTACATATTGCCCAGCATCTGATAATGATAGACCAAGCGGTGTATATCATTGGCCCGCTCGAAGATCGGGAGGCTTTTCAGGGCAAATTCGAGTGCGGTGTCATAATCTTCCAGGTCGTAGTTGAGGTAGGCAATACTCGCCAGGTTGATGGACATGGCCACTTCATCGTTCAGCGCTTCGTTGATGCCCAGGGCGCTTTCAAAGCAGGAGAGGGCATTGGCCAGGTCGCCGGTATCGCGGTAGATGTAGCCGTAGTTGTTGAGCACACGGGCTTCGAGCGGCTTGTTATTGATCTCGCGTGCAATGGCATTTGCCACATCGAGCGCTTCGATCCCGTCGTCATAGTCGCCCTGCTGCCAGTAGCACCAGCCGAGGAGGTTGTAGCCCCGGCCGATACCTAAGGGATAACCGATCTTTTCGGAACGGTGTATGATATCGTTGGTGAGGTTGAATGCCTGCTCCAGATCAAGGTTCCGGATCTCGAGCGCCATCTCGATCAGGACGTCCAGGCGGGCGCGTTCATCGGACAGGGTTTCCATTTCTTTTTCCAGTGCGTTGTACCGGGTTGTAAACATATGCGGGTATTGTGTGTGTAAAAATAGAAAGGGTTGGGAGATATGCAATATACAACGGGAGTATTTGTTTTTTGGAACGGATATCCAGGGGTGGTCCTCCAGGCTCTAAATATCTGCACCTAAAAGAAAACCTTCACACCACCGTAATAATTCCTTTCAGGCGCCGGATTAAAAAACCGGTTGCCGAAGGCATTGATGTCATTGCCCAGGCTGTATTTTTCATTCAGTAAATTGTCCACACCGGCAAAAAGCTGCACTTGTAACGCCTGATTGATCCTCCGGTTCCATGTTATTTTGAGCTGCACCAGATGGAATGGATCGGAAAAGACACTGTTGGCATCATTTAACGGCATGGCTGAGGTATAGTTGTGCGAAACATTCAGGCTGATCTGTGCAGGCAAATTGATGAACAGTGCGTTTGTCCACACCCGATCGGGCACCGCCGTAACCTTATTCCGGGAAAAATCATGGCCATCTGCCTGGTATTTCCCGAAGCGGTAATGGTTATAGGAAGCTGCCGATTGCAGCCTGAGCGCACGTATCAGGCCGTTGTTTTGCAAAGGCAGCAGATATGCCCAAACGGAGGCTTCGATGCCTTTCTGATCCATTTCACCGGCATTGACATAATACTCGGCGCCATTGTCACGAAGCTGGCGCACGATGCCATTTTCCATCATGTAACTGTACAAGCTCAGGTCTGCAATAAATCTCCTGTTTCCAGTTTCCAGCCGCAGCCCGATCTCATAATTTATTCCCGTTTCGGCTTCCAGAGCGGTATTGATGATATTGTCTGAAGAGCGGACCTCCGCAATTGTGGGCGGCGAATATCCCTTTGAAACAGAACCTCGAACGGCTAACCCCGTTCCAAGTAAATAAGATGTGGCAACTCTCGGCATCCAGATACTTCCGAAAGTAATATGGCCATCGGGATTTAAAACCTGGGGATAGCGTTGCTGATACCTGATCTCAACCTGATTTAACCCCAGCGAGGCTTCGATTGTCCATCGTTTGTATAAATGAACCATGGCGCGATAAAAGAAACTGCTTTGGGTATTGTCCAGGTTGTCCCTTGCCTGCGGCGCCGCAGCAGTTCCCTGCTCGTTATCATAATTATCAATTTTGTTCCAGCCCTTTTGCCCCTCAAAACCAAGCTGCATTTGCCATTGAAATTGTTCATTGATCCCGTTTTTATACGAGAAGTAAGTACGGATACCCAGATTTTTTTCTTTCCGGAATTCATAATTGGTAATAAACGGGTTTTCAAGATCCGTATATGAGCCAAAAATACTGACCGTATGGGACAGCCGTTCGTCCGGACCTCGTGGGCAATACCTCCAAAAAATGTCTTGTTACGGATGCCTGCTTTTTGTGCTGCTGCCGAGGGGGTTGATCCGCCTGCGAGACGGGCCATCCTTGGATTTTCCTGCATCTGGCTTTCCGTAAGTCCGCCGGGAGTACGATAAGCCAGATCAGTGTATAAGGCGATCAGCCTTATTTCGCTGCTCTTTGAATACAGCCATCTGTGGGCAGTCGGGAAAGTCTTTTAATTCAAAGCGGTATTTCCCCGGTAGCCATCCGAGCGTGTAAACGACTGGTCAATCGAAAAAGTATATTGATCGTTTACTTTCCGCTGCACGGAAAGCTGCTCTTGGAGCAACCCGAAAGAACCCCCGCTCAATAACAGAGAGCCTTGATTTTCCGGTACGTCAAACCCTTTAGGCTGCATGCGGATAACGCCGCCCGAATTGGCGCCGTAAAGCGAGCCATCAGGGCCTTTTAAGATATGTATTTGGGATATGGACGCCGGGTCCGTCAGGTTCAGATAGGTATTGCCGCCTGCATCGGTCAACGGAAATTCATCCACGTATATTTTTACATTGCGGATACCAAACGGAGAGCGAATGAGACTACCCCCGCATGGCCAGGCGATAGCTTCCGGGAGAACGTTCTTCCATACGAATACCC
>JBEBVQ010000118.1:0-7192 GCA_040392625.1 Taibaiella soli
AAAGACCCAATTACTATTGGCATTTAAAAACTTATCCGATTCCGTATAATGTTGCGCAAAGACGGAGAGCGGAGCAAGCACTGCCAGTAATACCACACACGTAATGTAATTTTTGAATTTCATATCAGTTGTTTTTTATGTTAATGAAATTAACTTACGAATGCAAAGTACCTTAATGCCGATCGGCAACAATAGCGAAAGTGCTTGTTTTAAGAGAGTACAATGTGCAATTACACGCAAAAGAATTATGCTAAGTTTGATATTTATTTTACCTGAATAATCCGGTGATCACTATATTAATTATATTAACTTCCGGCAGATAAGCACAAAGATGAAACGGGTTATATTATCATTGTTAATTGTCAGCGGTTGCCTGGGCTGCACGGATAAAAAGCGTGAGCCAGGTGCAGTATCAGTGCAAACCTTTCCTGAATCCGTTACCGTGGCATGGAAAGATACCGCAGATATACACCGGCTGGTCAAACAGGCATATGCCGCCATCCCTTTCAATATAGACAGCAGCATTATCCTGTACGAGGATGTACTGAGGTTAAGCCGGTTTATCGAATATGCTCCCGGCGCTGCAACCGCTTACAATAGCTTAATATTTCTCTATAATAAAAAAGGGGATTTTGAAAAAGCTTCGCATTATACCACAGAAGGGATTAATTTTTTAAAGCAGGCCATCCCCACAGCCAAACAGATGCACCAATACAGGGACGTACAAAAACTATATGCGCACCTGATCGCTTTCTATATCAACCAATATGCTTTCCGGGATATTATCACAACCTACTATGCTGCACTGCCTTTCTACGATCCCAAAGACAGCGCCTCGCAAGCGTCATTTATGAAAATGACATTGAGCCTGGCAAGCGCTTATTTCAGCCTGGAGGCGTATGACTCGGCATCCAATATGTATATGAGCCTGTTACAGTATTGCACACCTCCCAACCAGGAAAATTACGCCACGCTGCACGGCGCTTACCAGGGCCTGGGCGCTATAATGGGGCGTATATCTTCTCCGGACAAAGCGCTGAGCTATCTAAAAAAAGGAGAGTATGTTGCACAGCAATTCAGGGACACGGCTCTGTTCGTACAAGCGCTGAGCAACATAGGCACATTATACCAGGAACGTGTCATGTTTAAAGAGGCAAAAGAATATGCATTCCGGGCGCTGAGCTTGTCAGAGAAGATCAATAATCAATACGCCAATACAGGTGCAAAATTTCAAAATAATTATACCATTGCGGCCTGCCTGGTACAGGAAAATCAGCCGGCTGAAGCCCTGCCGTATAGCAAAGCAGCATTATCACATGCACTGCTGCTCAATAAGCATACAGCTGCCGCCTATTATCTTCTGGGAAGTAATTACATCTACCTGAAACAATATAAAGACGCGGAAAGATATTTATCCCAAAGCGCCGAACTGGCCCAACACGATGGCAATACAGATAAATATACTGCTGTCACGGCCCAGTTAGGTATCCTATATGCCAGAATGGGACAATACAAAAAAGCATACGAATTTAAATCAACCTACATTACGCTGAAAGACAGCATCCGGAGCAGTGACAATGCCAAACGCATTGCAGAAGCAGATGCCAAATATCGCATTGCACAAAAGGACAAGCAACTGGCCGAAAACAAATTGCTCATTGCCCATCAGCAGCTCAATATAAGGAATCAGCACATCTGGTTTGGCGGTGTGGTTGCCGCAACCCTGATCACCATCCTGATACTCATGATGATCTTACGGAGAAAAAAGTACCAATCGGAAATGGAACGGATCAAGGCGATAATGAGCGGGGAAGAGCAGGAAAGGACCCGGCTGGCCCGAGAATTGCACGATGGTATATTAAGCCAGTTGTCTATCATCAAAACTACCATTAGCTCTCTCTCCATGCAATACAATGAACCGGAAGGCGAAGATCCGTTCAAAGAAGCCATCGAACAACTGGACCAGGGCATTGTAGAACTGAGAGCAACCTCCCACAACCTGCTGCCGGAAATATTACAACAGGCAGGGCTTGTCGGCGCGCTGGAAAGCTATTGCCGTAAACTAAGCCAATCGCGGCTGATAGACCTGGATTTTCAAATGGTGGGTATCCTCCCTCCCCTGACAGAAGATTTTCAGCTCAATGTGTATCGCATGATACAGGAGATCATCAACAACATCATCAAGCATTCGGGCGCCACCACTGCTTTGATACAGTTTGTAGTAAGGGATCAAAGCCTGGAAATTACGATCGATGATAATGGCAGCGCCTGGCATACCGAAGACCTGTCTGCAGAGAACGGGATCGGCATGCACAATCTCAACAGCCGCCTGCGCCTGCTGGAAGGGAAGATGGAAATGGAGCGAACTGAAGGAACATCCATATATTTGACTTTCAGTTTGAAAAAGTTTATATCGTCGCTGAAATGAAAATCAAAGTAGCCATTGCTGACGATCACCCCATTGTAGTGGATGGTTTATACAACCTGCTCCATTCCGTTCCCCATATTGACGTGATTGCAACATACCATACAGGCAAAGCGCTGATAGATGGGCTGGCAAACCAGCAGCCGGATGTGCTGCTGCTGGATCTTCAATTCCCGGACAGCACCGGCCAAAGTCTTATCGCTGCAATTACGCCGCTTTATCCCGCTATACGCATTCTCATTTTAAGCAGTATAGATAATGTGTACAAGATCAAGGAGGTCATGCAACTGGGATGCGCCGGCTACCTGCTCAAAAACGTGCATGCTTCAGAACTTTTAAAGGCTATTGAAAAAGTATATGCAGGAGAAAAGTTCCTGCAGCCCGAGATAAAACAACAGCTTCTGGATTCCGTCCTGAATCCCGGACACGAAAGTATTAAACTTACCACCCGGGAGAAACATATACTCGAATTGATAGCACAAGGTAAAACCAGCGTGGAGATAGCAGAACAATTATCATTGAGCTATCGTACGATACAGAACAACCGGAATACCTTGTACGATAAGTTTAAGGTACATAACAGCACCGAGCTGATCAAAGTGGCCCTGCAATTAGGCCTGGTGCAATAACACTCGCACAAACATTTTCTATCTTGGAAGGACATTCCTCCCCTTCCCCCTGGCATCATTTTTTGGTCATGTAGCATAAGAATACCGGACAAGAAATCAACATCGGCTCGATACGATTATTCCGTAAAATATGCGCCATGAACAATAAAATATATCCGCTTCTGATAGCTGTCCTGATTGGCAGCCTGTCCTGTTCAAGTACAAGGGAAACCGTTCGTGTTGACCCGCAGGATCCTCAATATGAACCGCTAAGAAATAAAACAGACAAAGGGTATGATAATACCCCCGGTAGTCAGAACAGGGAAATAAGACAAGACATTAATTCAGGCCGGGAAATCAATATCAAAAGCGATAAATAGTAACGGTAAGCCATTCATCTTTTTTTTGAAGAGTTAAAAGCATAGCGACTACACCGGGAGTAACAATCTGGCGTCTGCCAAAGAATGTATCTTCGTCTGAATGTCGAAAACAAGAAGCCATATAAAAACTGTCAAACACATCGTATTGATGTGTTTTGTCTTGTTTTCGCTGGCTCCGTGCCTGGTAAAGGAAGTTTGGTTCAGTACCGCAAATATTGACTATTCCAAGCCGCTTAATAATTCAAAGACAACCTCACAAGCCAACGTTTGTCAACATGCATCTCAGGAAAGGCGCCACATTTCCGCTGCAAAAAAATCGAATTTCCTCAAGCGAGCCGGAACAGTTGAGCTTTCCGGCAAGCAGTATTTTGCAAGTCATTCTGTTAAAATTGAGTACGGATATTCAAAGAGTTTCTCCGGCAACAGTCCTCCCCGGTATATTTTATATAAACGACTGAAAATTGATGTTGCATAGCGCATTGCCTGCACTTGTATCAATTTTTTTTCGTTTAATAAAATATCAATTCAATGAAACATAATCATACGGAAAGCGCTGCCTATATGGCCGGGCTTTTTACATTATCCCTGCGTTGGGTAATCGGCTGGACATATTTCTCGGCATTCTGGAGACGTTTGATCCTGGAAAACAAACTTATTCCGGGAGAAAGCGGCTATATCGGCGAAAAATTCAATCACTTTCTGCCCAATGCCTTAGGCATTAAACCTGTTATTGAATACCTGGTTTCCAATCCCGATGCTTTGCAAACCGCAATGGTCACATTTACGATTGTTGAAGCCATAGTCGGGCTGTTCATTATACTCGGATTGTTCACACGATTAATGAGCATAGGCGTATTCTTCCTGGCTATGGGCATCCTCCTGGGTTCGGGCTGGATCGGCACAACCTGCCTGGACGAATGGCAGATAGGCGTGCTGGGCATTGCGGGAGGCTTTACACTTTTCCTGACAGGGAGCGGCGCCTACGCGCTCGACAATTATTTTATCCGTAAACAAAGCCATTTTACAACCCGGAAATGGTTTGCTTTCTTAGGTTCGGGTACGCTGCCGGTCAAAAATTTAGCGCCGAAGGTTTTAATCGTCTCCATATGCATCTCCGCGCTTACCCTGTTTACCAATCAGTACTTTCACGGCGGCGTGTTTGGTACACTTCACAACAAATCCGTCAGACCCAAAGTCGAGATTTCAAACATCCGGTACAACGATTCCCATCTTACGTTCCGGATCTTCAGGGTTGAAGGGGCAGATGTTTATGGTTCATTTTTAATTGGGATAGAGATATTGAATGAAAATCACGAGGTGGTCAAATCGCTGGGCCAGAAAGAGCTTTCCCGGTTCCCGATGGAAAAGATCAACAATCATTATGTGGCCAGAATCCAACCCGGAAAGCACAGCCTGGTTTTACCACTTGGAGCAAAGGCCGACATAAGTATAGACTTGCAGGAATTAAAGTTAAACGAACATTATTCCTTGAAGCTCATCGATATCAGCGGTGCGGAGTGGACCGCCCGGCTCGGTCCGGGATTCAATTCATCACACCCTTAAAATTAAAGAGGTTGTCTCAAAAGCGCCATACCATTGTCACGTTGCGGACAATGCCGAAGGGCTCAGACTGACAATAAATAACGCTTTTGAGACAACCTCTACGGTTTTCCGGTGGGGATCTCCGGTTCAGGTTCTTTAAAATCTATGATATTTTCCCAGCCTGTCCGCACTTTTACCGCCTCTCTATGCGGGATCACCCATTCCGGCTGCATCCGGCCAAACAGGTCGCCGGTATCCCATTGCCCGTTTTCATTTTCATCCACTATGATATACAGCGAATAGCTGCCTTCCGCAAGATACGACAGCCGCACAACCGTATCGGTAACCGGTTTATGATACACCGTATCCGCTCCGTTCATCACCAATAGCATGTATTTGCTGCCGTAGTAAGCATGGGCAATATTTACCTGCACTTTGGCATAATCATCTTCATACTTTGTGCGGAAACTGTGGCGGGACGGCATTGCCTCCGTACCGGCAGAGTCACGCGCGAAGCCTTTCAGCAAACGCAATGTATAGACCGCATCTTCCCGCCAGTCTGTTTTGATCTCAAATCTCTTCCGGTCTGCCGTATCCTGCTCCAGCGATATTTGCACCGGCGCCTCAGTACCGTTACTATCATACACAAGCGTGATCCTGTCCGCATTCAGTTCCGCCGGTTCCCGGTTCAATGTGACAACAAACGGCTTTGTGACATCCAGCGTACGCCGCTCTGTATCGGACGTATCTGCCGGTACCTGATAAGACAACTCTTCCTGCTTATCCTCCTGTCGTCCTCTTCTTCCGCCCATATCCGGCTTCCCGCCCGGTCTTCCGGAAGCATGCTCCGTACCAGAAGTATCAGGAGGCATAAGCTCCTGAAAAGTACGAAGCGGCTCCTGCAGCATTGAATCTTCGGACGGCCTGATGATTTGCTCCGTAAATGCAATCCGCTCCTCATCGCCATCATAACGCAGGTTGTCATTTTTATCATGCAGGGCATACACGCGGAAGCTCCGCGGAGGCAGTCCTTCGATACGGAACTGCCCGGTAGCATCTACACGCCCCGCGTATAAAGGCTTCTCCCGTACCACAGTACTGTCTGATACCGTCGCCGCATATAACAACACATAAGCGCCGGTATCCGGCATACCCGTCCGGGCCTGCAGCACCCGGCCTTCCAGCCACAGCGAATCAAAATAGCTACCGGTGCTGAATAAATAATGATAACCGGTGAACGGGTTATTTTCATGCAGATCCTGAATGGCCTTCCCAAAAGAAATACGGTACGTAGTGCTGTCCAGCAGGATCGTATCCGGCAACGTCACTGTCACCTTTTTATTGGCAACGATCACCACGGGAGGTATCGGCAGGATCGGAGATATTTGTATTTCCTTTGCCGCATCGCTCAGCACTATGTATTCATCGAAGCGGAGCTCCAGCTTGCGGGGTTTTGCATGAAGCTGGGAGTCGGGCGGCGTCACCGACAACAGTTGCGGCGGCGCTTCATCCTTCTTGCCGCCGGAAGGCGGCACTATATTGGCACATCCCTGCGCCAGACACAATAACAGCAGCAGCAGCAATGGTTTATAAACAGGGGCGGTATTCATCGCGGCAAAACTACTTACTAATTATGAAAAACATGTGGCGCCCATTCCGGGGGGGCAGGACATTGAGCAACAACCTGTAACTTTGTCATAAACCCGTTACCATGATGCTGACTACATTACTGCTGTTCAACTTCCTGTTTTTTGCGACTGCTCCAAAAGAGGATATAACATCGAGCATATACGACTTTAAAGTAACATCGCTGGATGGTGGGGAAATTGATTTTTCCGCATTCAGGGGAAAGAAGATCCTGATCGTCAATACTGCTTCCAAATGCGGTCATACGCCACAGTACAAGGAGCTCGAGGAGATATACCAGCAGTATAAGGACAAGCTGGTCGTTGTCGGCTTTCCGGCCAACGACTTCATGTCGCAGGAGCCGGGCAGCAATGAAGACATTGCTGAATTCTGTGAAAAGAATTATGGCGTAACTTTCCCGATGGCTGCCAAGATATCTGTAAAAGGAAGGAAAATGGCCCCCATATATCGGTGGCTGACCAATAAAGACTATAACGGTGTACAGAGCAGTTCGGTAAAATGGAATTTCCAGAAATACCTGATCAGCGAAACAGGGACGCTGATCGCCGTTTTCGAACCGAAGATCAAACCTACGGATCCGGAGATCATCG
>JBEBVQ010000119.1:0-7176 GCA_040392625.1 Taibaiella soli
GGTGAAGTACATTATGCGCAGGTATGCTTTGAGGCCTGATCCGCCATCGTCTGATGTGATATCTAATGATGTTCGTCTTCAAAAAAAAGACGATCCCGGCTCAAGGCCGGGATGACAAAACTGTTGTAAGCTGGTTTTTTATAATTACAGCAACTTCTCCAGCGCTGTATCATACAATTCTTTCCAGTCGTCGGTGAAGCCCCAGGATGATCCGTCCACAACGATCTGCTTATCAGCAGTGACCGTTCCGATACGGGTAAAAGGAACATTGTCCAATTCACTTTCAAGCAGTGCGTGCAAGTGCGGATCCACAGTGACCACTACCCGGCTTTGGGCTTCGCCAAACAGGAACGCATCTTTCCGGGTGCCTTCGGCAGTTTCTATTTCAAAACCGAAACCGCGGGTCATGGCGCTTTCCAGCAGGCAGGTAAACAAGCCCCCTTCAGAGATGTCATGGGCAGAGGATATGCATCCCTTGTTGATGAGCTGCAGGACTGCCTGCTGCACTGCATATTCTTCGTCGAGATCGAAATGCGGAGCAGGGCTGTGTGTAACGTCACAAATATGATGAAGGTATTCCGAGCAGTTAATGTCTTCCCGGTTCGTTCCGATCACGTAGATATAGTCTCCGCCTTTTTTAAAGTCGAGCGTCATCTTCTGATCCGGTGAATCGAGCACACCTACCATACCGCTCGTGGGCGTGGGATAGACCGGGCCGTCTTCCGACTGGTTGTAGAAGCTGACGTTACCGCCGGTCACCGGTGTGTCGAATTTCAGACAGGCGGCGCTCATACCTTTGATAGCCTGTACGAATTGGAAATATACTTCCGGATTGTAGGGATTACCGAAGTTGAGGCAGTTGGTGACGCCTACGGGTGTACCGCCGCTGCAGACGATATTGCGTGCCGCTTCGCTCACGGCGATCATGGCGCCTTTATAAGGATCAGCGAATACGTAACGGCTGTTGCAGTCGGTCGTTACTGCCAGCGCTTTTTGGGTGCCGTGGACGCGGATCACAGCCGCGTCAGACGGTGCGTTGGTATGCGTGTTGCCGGTACCCACCATGGAGTCGTATTGCTCATAGACCCAGCGTTTGGAAGCAATATTGGGCAACTGTATAAGCTGGAATGCAATATTTTTAAGATCGGCCGGAACGGGAATGCTGTTGGGATCAAAGCTGTTGATCTTTGAAAGATAAGCAGGCTCGCTGTATTCCCGTTCATAGACCGGCGCTCCGCCGCCGAGCACCATGCTTTCTGCCGGTACATCGGCAACCAGCTCGCCGTTCATGTAGAATTTCAGGTTTTTATCAGTGGTTACTTCCCCGATCTGCGCACAGTGGATATCCCATTTTTCGAAAATATCGATCACTGCCTGCTCACGCCCTTTCTCCAGCACGATCAGCATACGTTCCTGGCTTTCGCTGAGCAGCATTTCCCACGGTTTCATATTTTCCTGGCGGGTGGGTACTTTATCGAGATGGATGATCATACCATGCTCGCCTTTAGCGCTCATTTCGCTGGTAGAGCAGGTAATGCCTGCTGCGCCCATGTCCTGCATGCCGATCACGGCGCCGGTGGTAATGGTCTCCAGGCAGGCCTCCAGCAGTTTCTTTTCCTCAAACGGGTCGCCTACCTGTACGGAAGGGAGCTGCTCGGCGCTGTCTTCGCTGATGTCGGCAGAGGCAAATGAAGCGCCGCCGATACCGTCTTTGCCGGTGGCAGCACCCACGATAAATACCGGGTTGCCTGCTCCATAGGATGTAGCGGATACGGTCTTGCCCGTACCAACCTGTACTACGCCTACGCTCATGGCATTCACGAGCGGATTGGTCTGGTAACAGTTTTCAAAATAAATTTCACCGGCAACGGTAGGTACACCGAAGCAGTTGCCGTAGTGGCCGATGCCTTTCACAACGCCTTTGATCAGCCACCGGGTTTTCGGGTTGTCCAGACGGCCGAACCGGAGCGAGTTTAATGCTGCCACGGGGCGGGCGCCCATCGTAAAAATATCGCGATGGATGCCGCCTACGCCTGTTGCCGCCCCCTGGAAGGGTTCGATGGCGGAGGGGTGGTTGTGGGATTCGATCTTGAATACGCAGCCCCAGCCATCGCCGATATCCACCAGCCCGGCATTCTCTTCACCGGCCTTCACCAGTAGTCTGGCGCCTTCGCGGGGCAGTGTTTTCAGCCATTTGATCGAATTTTTATAGCTGCAATGCTCACTCCACATAACGGAATACATGGCAGTTTCATTGAAATTGGGCGTACGTCCCAATACCTCTTTTATCTTTTCAAATTCTTCTTCACGAAGACCCAGTTTTACAGCCTGTTCGAGTGTTGCCTGCATATGATTGCGGAAGTGTAATAATGATAACGTAAAATAATGTGCAAACCTACGGTATTTTGGTATGAATGATGAATTGTGAATGATGAGTTATGAATGAAAAACTCATAATTCATCATTCATAATTCATCATTCATAACTCATCATTACTTTTGCACAAACTTCAGCCGTATGCTTTCTTTTGATCTTTCCGGCAAAACTGCGCTTGTGGCCGGCAGCACGCAGGGTATCGGCCTGGCCACGGCCCGGCAACTGGCGGCTTTCGGCGCTAACTGTGTATTGATCGCCCGTAATGAAACATCCCTGCAGGAAGCAGTCGCTTCCCTGGATACAGCCAAAGGGCAGCAACACCAATACTTGGTTGCCGATTTCTCCGATCCTGAAACTGTGAAAAATGCCGTTACCGGTTTTTTGCAGGATCATAAGATACATATTCTTGTCAATAACAGTGGCGGACCCGCTGCCGGCCCGGCGATGGATGCCAAACCGGAAGCATTCCTTCAGGCATTTCAGCAGCACCTGATCTGTAATCATATCCTGGCTACACTGGTTGTGCCGGGCATGAAGCAGGCGGGCTTTGGCCGGATCATTAATATTATATCCACTTCGGTCAAGATCCCGCTGAAGAATCTCGGCGTTTCCAATACCATTCGCGGTGCGGTGGCGTCTTGGGCCAAGACCCTCTCTAATGAGTTGGGGGCCTATGGTATAACGGTCAATAACGTGCTGCCCGGCGCCACGGCTACCGGTAGGCTTGACGCCATCATCGGGAATAAAGCGGGGAAAACCGGTACCCCGCGTGAAACCATTGAGCATGAAATGCTGGCGGAGATCCCTGCCCGGCGATTCGGAATGCCCGAAGAAATAGCGGCAGTAGCGGCATTTCTGGCTACCCCGGCCGCAGCGTATGTGAACGGCGCCAGCATCCCGGTAGACGGAGGGAGGACGGGCGCTATATAACTTAGCATACAGAGTAGTATTTGCAAAGGTTGTTTTAGAAATTTACATTATGTATAGTTAATATATCAAGTTGCATTTATTAGCTAATTGGCTAATTAGCTGATCAGCTAATTTTAGAATGCCCGTTTTCAAAATCGGGAATTTTTTTAACTATTTTTGGTGACACAAAAATGACATTTAGAAAAAACAATAAGTAAGAAAATAGCCTGAGACCTGCGCGGGGCCTGTAGAAACATTTTTGTTAAAATGTGTACAAATTGTCGGCATTGTGTTGTAGTTTTGCCCACGCTTTAATTAAAGGGAACGTTAATTTTCAAATTTATCGCTGTGCCAGAATCCTTCAAGCCGATGTTCCAGAGAATCGCACGGAGCGCGTTTGCTTTCGTAATAGCTTTTGTCTTTACCCACTCTTTTTCGGTGGCTGCCCCCGATGGGAAAGCTTTATTCCAATCCAACTGTGCCAGTTGCCATAACCCCCTTAAGGATGCCACGGGGCCGGCCCTGAAGGATATGGACAAACGTGTCCCCAGCAAAGAGTGGTTGTATCAGTGGGTTCATAACTCGGCCGCGCTCATCGCCAGCGGTGATAAGCATGCCGTAGAGATCTACAATAAGTGGAATAAAATACCGATGACTCCCTTCCCCAATCTCTCTACCGAAGAGATTGATGCGATCATCGATTATGTAAACTCTGTGGAGCCTGCCGGTCCTGCTGCCGGTCCGGCAGCAGCCCAGTCTGCCCCCCAGGAGGACCATACATGGATATATAGTATTATAACGGTAACACTGCTCCTCCTTACGCTGATATTGTGGCGTATCAATACCAGCCTCCGTCGCGCTGCGAATGAAAAAGAAGGACAGTCCACCCCCAAAGATGTACCTCTTTACCGTAATAAAACGGTTATTGCCATAGGCGCAATTATCGTATTTATTGTTGCGGGATACTGGATCGTGAACGGCGGTATTGAAATGGGGCGGCAGCAAAACTATATGCCGGAGCAGCCGATATTCTATTCACATAAAGTACACGCCGGCATCAACCAGATTAACTGTCTGTATTGCCATGGCGGAGCCGAAGCAAGCAAGCACGCCTTGATCCCTTCGGGCAATGTGTGTATGAACTGCCATAAGCAGATTGACGAATACACCGGCGAAGATTTATTTACTGCAGAAGGTAAGAAGGTGGACGGCACCGCTGAGATCCAGAAGCTTTATGAATATACCGGATGGGATCCTATGATCAAAGATTATAGAAGAGATGCCGAAGGTAATATTGTTGCCACACCTATTCCCTGGGTTAAAGTGCACAATCTGCCCGACCACGTTTACTTCAATCACTCCCAGCACGTAGCTGTAGGAGGTGTACAATGCCAGCAATGCCACGGCTCGATTGAAGGCATGGATGAAGTCTATCAGTTTGCCCCGCTTTCAATGGGCTGGTGCGTTAACTGCCATCGCCAGACAGAAGTACGGTTTGCCGACAATGATTATTACAGTATTTACCGGAAATTCCATGAAGAAATAAAATCCGGCCATCGTGCCGGCGTTACCGTTGAGGATATCGGCGGCACCGAGTGTCAGAAATGCCATTATTAGTGGATTTTTAAAATAAGCGTGTAAAGAAAGTATTGATTATACATAGAGATGTGCCGGCAATGATCAGCACATCAGCACATTCAGAAACGATATGAGTCAAAAACAATACTGGAAAGGACTGGAAGAGCTTGAGAACGATCCGGCTCATCAGGAAGTGGCAGCCAACGAATTTCAAGAGTTGTTGCCGCTGGAGGTCAGTGAAAGTTTACTCAATGCGACTACGCCGCGCCGTGACTTCCTGAAATACCTGGGGTTCAGTACTGCAGCAGCTATGCTGGCAGCCAGTTGTGAAATGCCCGTACGGCGTGCCATCCCTTATGCCATTAAGCCTGAGGATATCGTACCCGGCGTCCCCAACTATTATGCTTCTACTTTTGTTGATGGCGGGGAATATTGTGCGGTAGTCGTGAAAACACGCGACGGACGCCCGATCAAGCTGGAAGGCAACAAGCTGTCTTCCGTTACCGCCGGAAGTACATCTGCAAGAGTACAGGCCGCTGTATTGAACCTGTATGATAAAACACGCCTCCGTCAGCCGCAGATACGCACTGCCGACGGAAGCTACCAGGAAGCTACGTTTGAGGCGATCGACCGCCGGGTGAAAGATGCGCTCGCTGCAGCCGGTGGTAAAACCATTTATATACTTACTTCCAGCATCATCAGCCCGACTACCAAAGAGATCATTAACCGTTTTGTCGCCAAGTATCCGTCTGCAAAGCACGTTACTTATGATGCGATCTCTTATTCCGGCATGCTGCTGGCCAATGAAGCGTCTTACGGTAAGCGGGCATTGCCCTCCTACCATTTTGATAAAGCGCAGACCATACTGAGCCTGGATGCCGACTTCCTCGGTACCTGGCTGTCTCCGATAGAATTTTCACATCAGTATGCCGGCGGCCGCAAGGTATCCGCGCAGAAAAAGGAAATGTCCCGTCATTTCCAGATTGAGACCAACCATACCATCTCCGGCGCTTCCGCCGATTTCCGCGCTACCTGCAAGCCTTCTGAAGTAGGCGCAGTAGCCGTAGCGCTTTATAATGCCATTGCTAACGGCACCAAACCGTCTTTTGAAAATGAAACCCTGAATACGGTCATTGCCCGCGCGGCAAAAGAGCTGAAAGAAACTGCCGGACTGGTGGTTTGCGGCTCCAATGACAAGCATGTACAGGTCGTGATCAATGCGATCAACGATGCGATCGGCGCTAATGGTAATACCATCAACTGGGCTGTTAACAGCTATTACAAGCAGGGTGTTGACGGTGAAATGGTGCAACTGGTGGAGGATATGAACGCCGGACGCGTGGCAGCGCTGCTGATGCACGATGTCAATCCTTCTTACGATTATTTTGATGCAGAGAAATTCAATGCCGGTCTTGGCAAAGCAGGCCTGACGGTTTCTTTTGCAGACCGCCTGGATGAAACCGCACAGAAAGCGGCGATCATTACGCCGGATCATCACTGGCTCGAAAGCTGGGGTGATGCAGAGCCTAAAACCGGCCATTACAGCCTGATGCAGCCGGCTATTGCCCCTCTGTTTAAGACCCGCGCTTTCCAGGACAGTCTGCTGACCTGGGCCGATGCCGGAACTACCTGGCTGGATTTCTGGCAGAATTACTGGATGACCAGACTCGGCGGCCAGGCCAATTTCGATAAAGCGTTGCAGGATGGTGTTATTGAACCGGGAGCAGCTATGTCTTTTGCCGGTGCTTCTTTCAACGGGGACTTGCAGGGAGCCGTTAACGCCATTGCCCGTCAGCCGAAAACAGACGGAATGGAGCTGGTCTTGTACCCCACCGTTGCTATCGGTCACGGAGGCGCATGGAGCAATAACCCCTGGCTGCAGGAAATGCCCGACCCGATCACCCGCGCTACCTGGGACAACTACATCTGTATGTCGCCCAAGACCGCAAAAGAGAAATTTAATGCAGAGCTTACCGGCATCAATCAGGTAGATCCCAATAAAAAGCAGGCAACCGTTAAATGGAACGGGAAGGAGATCACGCTTCCGATCGTGGTGGTGCCGGGATTGCATCATGATGTGGTAGCCATACCACTTGGTTACGGACGCGATAAAGGCGTAGGCCGTGCAGCTGCAGATACCGGAAAGAATGCCTATCCGTTTGCACAATTTAACGGCACAACCATTTCTTACCAGAATGCTGCCGTTACTGTAGAAACAGCGACAGGCGTCTATCCGGTGGCCATCACGCAAACACACCACAGCTATGAAGGCCGTCCGATCATTCACGAATATACCCTCGAAGAATATAAAAA
>JBEBVQ010000120.1:0-7042 GCA_040392625.1 Taibaiella soli
ATCAGAACATGCATTTTCATTACTGCCCGTTTGAGAATATCATTAATACTAACGGATATTTTTTATTTGTTTTTATTAAAATGCTTTTTCTTGCTATTTTCTATATGTAAAAATAGGGATATATCCAGACTCTTAATCGGAAATCAATACAAATTCATGCCAATGATATGGCTTTATCAGGTTGTAATCAGGGAAAACGTCTGACGGCGTTTCACTGATCATAATTACGGATTATGAAAATACTGATCCAGGTCGGCCAGGCTGATCGGTTTTTCATAAACAAAAAATTGCGCTTCTGCCGGCATTTCAGGTACTTCCGGATGATAAGCGCTAATCAGATTAATGTGCATACCCGGGTAATTACGCGCTATTTCCGGCGCTTTATCCCATCCGGCGCCGTCCGGCAGATCATTATCCAGGAATATGATGCCCGGCATCTTTGCGGATATATTTGCCAGTCCGTCTGCCAATGAATGACTGATATGAACTTCATAGTTTTTGTCCTTGCCGAGAATATAACTTTTTAACAGAAGGCACAAATCAGTTTCATCGTCAATGATCAAAACTTTCATCCGGTTCATATGGCTGTGTTCAAATCTTTCCGGGCACGTAAGTCCGTCGGGCTTTTATCTTCCTGGTTTAAAAATGACAGGTGTCAGGGATTATTTCCCGGCAGGTATTACCTGACCGGTATATTCAAGCAGGTACCTGCATATAATGTATCCAATAGCTGCGTAATGCTGCTACCGTTTTCAGCAGGCTTTCAAAGCTGTTGGGTTTCGTAATATAAGAATTGGCGCCGAGTTCATAGCAGCGACGCATTTCCTGTTCGTTATTGGTAGTGCTGAAAACCACGACCGGTATATTTTTGAATTCCGGGTGCTGCTTGAGTTCCCCCAGCACTTCGCGTCCGTCCTTTTTGGGCATATTCAGATCCATTAAAATGAATCTGGGTAATGTGGCCGGGTCTCCGTTTGGGTTTTTAGCCTGGAGAAATTCCATTACTTCCACGCCATTTTCCACAAATTGCAGCCGGTCGTTAAACCCGTTTTCTTCAAATGCAGCCTGCAGCAGGAAACGGTCGTCTGCATCATCATCGGCTATCAATATAAAAGAATTTCCCATGTGTGACCGGTTATAGATGCTAAGGTACATAAATTATCATATTACCATACAGCCCCGATAATAAATAATACTCTGCTACCTTTGCCCGGAAATTTCCGGCTTATGTTGAACCGTTACTGGCGGGAGTATCCCTTGTTGGTGCAGATGCTGTTGTTTGTCATCATGATCTTTGTGCTGGCGGGGTTTGCTATAAAAGTTGTCATGCCGGTTGCCGTTCATTGGCTTACCGGGATACAGGGGCTGGATCTGCAGCAGCTCACTAAAGAAAGCCATCCCGGGGAGATACGTGCGGCATTGCTTTGGCAGGGGCTGTTCAGTATAAGCATTTTTCTGGTGCCGTCATTGCTTTTTACTTACCAGACAACCCCGCATATGCAGCATTACCTGGGGCTGCGTAAGCCGGCTTCATCCAGGCACTGGATACTCACTGCCCTGCTGATCCTGGGTGCGATGCCGGTAATGCTGCAGTTGCAGGCCCTGATGCGGATGATAGACTTTGGCGCTGATGCCGCTGCGCTGCAGGCAGCTAATGACCGGCTGACGGAAGCCTTTTTGCAGATGCCTGCTCCGGGTGATCTTATCCATGTCTTCCTGGTGATGGCGATATTGCCTGCAGTAGGTGAAGAATTGTTCTTCCGGGGTATCATCATGCGTTTTATTGCCAAGCGCAACCGGCGTCTGTTTGCAGATAAAGCCGATGCCGCCGGGTCTCCGGGACGGAATAGCGGTATGCTGCTGGCCATAGGTGTGACGGCGATATTGTTTGCCCTGATGCACAGTTCTATGTATGGATTCCTGTCGATCTTCTTTGCGGGGTTCATTCTGGGGCTGGTCTATTATCTGACCGGTTCATTATGGTGCAGTATATTAGCGCATCTGATCAATAACGGATTACAGATTGTACTGGTTTATTTTTCCCGCAGCAATACTACGCTGACGCATATGGGAGAGGCGGATCTGCTGCCTTGGGGAATAGTTATCTTCGGGATCTTTATAGCCGCCGGCGCCCTGTACTTGTTGTGGAAAAACAGAACGCCCCTTGCTCCAGGATGGACAGATGATTATCTTGCGCACGAACGGCCTGAAATAAAACCATGAGCCGATCAATTTAATTAGCTGATGTGATCATTAGCTGATCAGCTAATTGGCTCATTAAACCATCAAATTCCCATATTAACACGCTTATGGCACTACACTGGCCAACATTTTTTACACGTCTCGGGAGCGCGGTTGTTTTCTGTGTCGTTATGATGACGGGATTGTTATGGACGGAGTGGGCTTTCTTCGGGCTGGCGACGCTCATCCAGGTATTATGTCTGAAAGAGTATTTCCGGATGATGAAGCTGATATACCCGGAACCCCGGCAGCCCTCCTGGGTACATCTTGCAGTGCAGCTCGCGGGGTTTGGTCTGTTGTCGTTGCTGGCCCTGGGATTATATGAGCCGGTAATATTGCCGGAGGGCAGTTTTTCGCTGAGCTATTGGCCGGCCTTGCTTTTTGTCCCCGTATTATTGCTGATGGCCGGAACGCTGTCGAAGCATTTTTCTTTTGGGGGAGCATTGTATGCGCTGGGCGGCTTGCTGTATATTGTGCTGCCGCTTGCTTTGCTGATATTCCTCCGGGAAAAAAGCGTTGTCCTCCCGCTTGCCTTAGTGCTGATGCTCTGGACCAACGATACCATGGCTTACCTGGTAGGCTCATTCATCGGCAAAACACCGTTCTCACCCATTTCCCCTAAAAAAACCTGGGAGGGTACTGCCGGCGGCGCTTTGCTGACCATTGCGGGAGCCGCAGTGTGGGGCTTCTATGCTGCTGACCATACCATGATCGACTGGATGGTGCTGGCGCTGTGTGCTGCTGTTGCCGGTACTGCCGGCGACTTGTTTGAGTCGAAACTAAAACGGCTGGCGGGTGGTAAGGATTCCGGCAAGCTGATGCCGGGCCATGGCGGCGCACTCGACCGTTTCGATTCCCTGCTCGTGGCCACACCGTTTGCATTTTGCTATGCTTATCTTTGCATGTGACATTATATGGGTGCGGGATTAAAATAAACTTCCGATATTGAACCCCAAATAGTATTTTCGCTGGCTGGGAATTATCTCTGCAATTAGCCAGTGTGCTGATTAGCTGATATGCTAATAGTCCTTCGCGACAGGTATTAGCTGATCAGCACATTGGCTAATCGGCTCATTAAACAAGCTATATCATGACCATACACCGGGAAGGTTATAAGTACATCCTCATCGCAACTGTGTTGTGGGCGTTTATCGGGTACTTGTCTTACGCCTTTTTATCCGGCATCCCTTTGCTGTTTTACCCGATTAACCTGATATGTTTTCTGTTGTGGTTTTGGGTGATCTGGTTCTTCCGGCTTCCGTCCCGCCGCTTTACCACAGGGCCGGACAAAGTGATCGCACCGGCAGATGGTAAGGTGGTTGTGATCGAAGAAACCCATGAAGGAGAATATTTTAAAGACCGGCGGCTGCAGGTTTCTATTTTTATGAGTCCGCTGAATGTACATGTAAACCGGAATCCGATCAGCGGCGTGGTGCGGTATATGAAATATCATCCCGGGAAATACCTCGTTGCCTGGCATCCCAAGTCATCTACGGAGAATGAACGCACCACAATGGTGATCGCAGGCAGCCGGGCCGAGCTGCTGGTCCGCCAGATTGCGGGTGCGCTCGCCCGCAGGATCTGCTGCTACGTGAAAGAAGGGGATAAAGTGGAGCAGACCGGACAGTTTGGCTACATACGTGTCGGTTCGCGGGTGGATGTGTTTTTCCCTGCCGGTACGCAGGTGAATGTCAGGATCGGGGATACGGTAAAAGGTGGCGTGACGGTATTGGCAGATCTGCCCTGATTATATATCTTTACAGCAAGAGCTTTAAAAAAAACAGCCGGTATGAAAAGACTTACATTGCTTACGGCCGGTCTGCTGATGGCAGGCGCCGCATTTGCTTATACAGGTGATAAAGGATGCTGTAAAGGCAAAAAAGAAAATTGTAAAAAAGAGGCAAAAGCAAAATGTGAAAAAGGGAAAGGCTGCTGCAAGAAAGACGCCGCTGAGCCGAAAGCGTAACTTTAATTAGCCAATTACCTGATTAGCTGATGTGCTAATGGCCTTTCAGGACGTACATCAGCTAATTGGCTAATTAGCTCATCAGCTAATAAAGATTGTGACTAACCACGAAATCGCCGGTCATTTTTCCCTGTTGTCCCGTCTTATGGACATACACGGCGAGAACAGCTTTAAAATAAAATCATACAGCAACGCAGCTTATACCATCGAAAAGCTGCCGCGTGAAGCAGCTGCGATGGACGATGCTGAATTGTTTTCCCAAAGAGGGATCGGCAGCGCCATCGGTGCAAAAATACGCGAGATACAACACTCCGGCAGGCTTGCTGTGCTTGAAGACCTGCTGGCGATTACGCCGCCCGGTGTGGTGGATATGATGCAGGTAAAAGGATTGGGCCCCAAAAAAATTGCGGTCATCTGGAGAGAGATGGGGATCGAATCCCTGGGTGAGCTGGAGTATGCCTGCAATGAAAACCGGCTGGCGCTGCAGAAAGGATTTGGCGCTAAAACCCAGGAGAATATCTTGCAGGCGATTGCTTTCCTCCGCAGCAACCAGGGTTGGTATCTTTGGGCAACGGCGGCCGTATTTGCAGATGATTTGCTGCTGCAGTTGCAGCAAACGTTCCCCGAAAACAGGTTTGTTTTTACCGGCAGTTTCCGCAGGCAGGCAGAGACCGTGGACAAGGTCGAACTGGTAACGGATGCGTCTGCTGTCCGGTTGCAGGACCAATTTGCAAAGGTACCCGATGCGGTTGTTGAAACAGATAGCGAAAAGCCCGACCAGATAGTGGTACAGTTGCCCGGCCGGCCGGCAGTTCACTTTTATACTGCTCCGCACGACCGGTTCTATCATACGCTTTTTCTGACTACCGGCAGTGAGCTGTTTATACAAAGTTTTTTGGCCAGCTACAGTTTGGCTGACACGGCAGACAGCGAACAGGCGATTTTTGATACTGCCGGACTGCCCTATATAGCGCCGGCTTTAAGGGAAGATGCCGTTGTGATCGAACGTGCAGCTAAAAATAATTTACCGGCGCTGATCACGGTGCAGGACATCAAAGGTATTATCCATAGCCATTCCACCTGGAGCGATGGCCGGCATAGCATTGAAGAAATGGCACTTGCCGCGCGGGAAAAAGGATTTGAATATCTGGTGGTCAGCGACCACTCGCAGTCGGCCTACTATGCCAATGGCCTCACGCCGGAGCGTATTGCCGCCCAGCATGCCGAGATCGACCGGCTGAATGACCGGCTGGCTCCTTTCAGGATATTTAAAGGTATTGAAGCCGATATACTCAGTGATGGAAGCCTCGATTACAGTGATCAGATACTGCAAACCTTCGATCTGGTCATTGCTTCGGTGCACAGCAACCTGCACATGCCGCAGGAGCGCGCAATGGATCGGCTGATGCGTGCGATCCAGCATCCGCGTACAATGATATTGGGTCATCCTACCGGGCGGTTGCTGCTCTCAAGGAACGGGTACCCGATAGATCATAAAGTCATCATTGATGCCTGTGCCGCACATGGTGTTGTGATCGAGATCAATGCACACCCGCGACGACTGGACCTCGACTGGCGCTGGATCAGCTATGCGCTGGAAAAAGGTGTATTACTCTCCATTGATCCGGATGCGCATTTTATAGCAGGATTTGACGATATCCGGTATGGTGTGCTGGCGGCGCAGAAAGGCGGCCTTTCCGCGCAATACAATCTCAGCAGCTTTTCCTTGTCTGCTTTCGAAACATTCCTGTCGCAGAGAAAGACTCTTTGATTAAGTGAGCTCCGGTTATCTGGAGATCCTGCGTAACTCATCCCAGTATTCATGCTCATCAATCAGATATTTTTCATACGCACCAGCGTCTATGTTTATCTTTCCCCATGTTTTAAAATAATATGCCCGGGTCATTCTGTCCCAGTGTAAAATATGAATGGAATACTGGTATTGCTGAAAGATATTCAATGCTATCAATCCCGCGATCAGCGTGAAAAACACGGCTTTCCCGTAAAGATTTGCCCGTGAAATGATATACCCAAAGATAGCTGCCAGCGGTAAAGCCATTAATGCGAGATATTCAATTAATGGCCTGCAGCCAAAGCTCCCGCCATACCACCACATCCACCAGCTAAAGGTGATGTATATCACTATCCCCATTACCACCAATATAGGGAAGGACATTTTCTTGTCTTTTTTCCACAGAAAAAAGAATCCTGTAGCAGCGACCAAAGCCATAGGTGTATAAATAAACCATCCCTTCCGGAAACTGAACAGACCGTCTATTATATGCGGATCCGGAAAGTTGAAATATTCATTATCGTAAGAGTAGATAATCCATTCGCCCATAGCATAATGCCAATAATATAACTGCAGGGATATGGGTATCAGAAAAACAATCAGCGCCGGTATCAATTGTTTGTAATTGCTGAGGGAAAGCCGGATCCTTAATAATAATGCAGCCGGACTATATACATTCCATAAAACGGGCATCAGCAGAAAAAGCATATTCACCGGCCTGACCAGGACGATCATGGATCCGGTCAGCGCCAAACAGAGTAGATGTTTCGTACTTTGATGGCGGTACCATTTATGAGTAAGGTATAGCATGGCGGCAAACAGAGCAAAGGAGTATGTATGGCTCATGCCATGCTCATAGGCAGTGTAATAAAAAAGGTTGGTGCCAAAAGCAGTTGCCAATAATGTTAAGGCGACTACTGTATCATTAAAATAGTTACGCAGGAATTTTGACAACATAATCAGACCGAGCACTACCCAAAACAGCGTTGACGCAATACCCGCGATCTGGTATGGATGGCTATATCCATCTGCTTGATAGTTGC
>JBEBVQ010000121.1:0-7001 GCA_040392625.1 Taibaiella soli
AGACCAGGTTAAAAAAGTAGATTTTTTCATAAAAATTTAATTAAGAGAATTTGGGTGAAAGTTATGAACATCATGTGAAAAAAACAAAAAAATAAGATACAAATTTTTTTTTAAGGAGTATCCATTTCAGCCTCACAAACCATACTGTTTGCTCAAATCGAGCATACGCTGTATCGGCTTCACGGCTGCCAGACGCAGCGCCTCGTCTATCAGAATTTCAGGCTGCTCATATTTCATGCATATGTATAGCTTTTCGAGCGTGTTCAGTTTCATATGCGGACAATCATTGCATGCACAGGAATTATCCGGGGGCGCCGGTATAAAGGTCTTTCCCGGTGCGCGCTGCTGCATCTGATGAAGAATACCTGCTTCGGTGGCTACAATAAAAGCTGGCGCTTCCGTTTCTTCGGTAAACCTGAGTAACTGACTGGTAGAACCAATAAAATCTGCTATGTGCAGCACCGCTTCCTCACATTCAGGATGCGCAATGACCAATGCACCCGGATACCGCTCTTTCAACCTCGTGATCTTCTCCAGCGAGAAAATTTCATGAACCATGCAGGCGCCGTTCCATAAAACCATATTCCGCCCGGTCATCTTATTGATCCACGCGCCCAGATTCCTGTCAGGAGCAAAAATAATCTGCTGATCCTCCGGCAAATGTTCAATGATCTTGCGGACATTCGACGAAGTGCAGATAATATCGCTCAGCGCCTTGATACCTGCGGAACAATTTATGTACGATATAACAATATGGTCGGGATGTTCTTCCTTAAAGCGCTTGAATAAAGGCGGCGGGCAACTATCGCTCAGCGAGCAACCTGCATTCAGATCCGGGATCAGCACTTTTTTCTGTGGGTTCAGCATTTTGGCTGTTTCTGCCATAAAATGAACACCGGCAAAAACAATAACATCCGCATCTGTTTTCTCTGCCTGCTGGGCAAGACCCAGACTGTCTCCAATATAATCAGCCACATCCTGTATATCCGGCTCCTGATAATAATGAGCCAGCACAATAGCATTCTTTTCTTTTTTCAAACGCTCGATTTCATCAAATAAATCAAGCGAAGGATCTACATGTATGTCAAGAAATCCCTTTTCCTGCATCATTTCCAGTTCCGGAGTTCCGATATGCACATCCATAATTATAATAAGATTTTAAAATTCTAAAAAGGATTATTATCAGTTAGGGTTGTTGATTTGGGGAAATAAAAAAAGGTTCCCTATTGCAAAATAACAGAATTATATCCATCCACATCTTTTTAACCGGTTATCCACACCGGAAAATGACGTCTGAAGCAGATATTAACATTAACTAAAGAAAAGTGGAGAAACCTGGTGTGTAAAAATACTCACTTCCAATTTCCGGATTAAGTGTGCATAAACCATGAATAAACCATGATAAAATTGTTACGGAAAGTTATGCACATGTGGATATCGGGATAACCGGCAACTTACAGACAGCTTATACACAGGTATCCACAGCTTGTTCAGAGTTTAATTATGAATTATGAGTTATGAATGATGAATAAATTTACTCATCATTCATAACTCATAATTATTTTATCCCTGTAAAAATCCCTGCATCATGTCGATTTTTCTTATAAATTTGCCGTCCTAATTTAATAAGTTTAAAGTTAACAAACATCCGTTATGTCTGTAATTCAGAAAATCAGGGATAAATATGCGAAGCTGGCAGGATTTGTGATAGCGCTGGCGCTTGTTGGTTTTATCCTCAGTGATGCTGCGAGCGGAAACCTGGCTGATCTCTTTGGTAATAAAACGACCGTTGTGGAAGTGAACGGCGATAAAGTGGATCAGAAAGAATATATGCAGCGCATTAACGACTATGAAGCTATCTATCAATTATACGGCGGGCGTACGCTGGATGATATGCTGAAGGCGCAGGTACACGACCAGGTACTGCGCGAGTTGATCTTTGAACGTATTATCAACGAGGAACTGGACGCGCTGGGTATCGTTTCTTCCAAAGAAGAAGAGAATGACATTATTAAAGGCGCCAATACGGATCCGATGATACAGCAATTCCCTTATTTCCGGAATCCTGAAACCGGTGGCTTTGATATGAATGCGCTGCAGGCTTTTGAAGGAAAGCAGATCGATATGTCGAACCCTAATGCTGAAAAGGCCATGCAGGAATGGGAGATCGTAAAGCGGTATGTGAAGCGGAATCATAAAATGCAGCAGTACAATAATCTTATTGTAAACGGTATCTATCAGCCGGGCTTCCTCATCAAGCAGCAGATAAAAGACCAGCATCAGGTTGCCAGTATCAGCTATGTGAAGATCCCTTTCAACACAGTAGATGATAATGACCCTGCTGCAAAAGTTACAGACGCAGACATACAGGCTTATATAAAGAAAAGAGCAGCGCAATATACTATAGATGATCCCACACGCACGATAGAATATGTAACATTTGATATCACACCTTCTACTGAAGATACGGCACAGGTGCTGCAGGAGCTGAACAGGATAAGCGGTGAATTTGGAACAGCGTCGGATATGGAAATATTCTTGGGCCGCCATTCCGACGAACCTTATCCTGATTTGTTTGTAAACAGAAGATCTTTTATGTCTGTGTTTGCAGATTCTATTATGGATCTGCCTGTCGGTTCGGTATTTGGTCCTTATTATGAAGAAGGATTTTATAAGCTTACCAAAGTGGTGGATAAGCAGGTATTACCAGATTCTGTAACATGCCGCCATATATTGGTACGTACTGCACAGCAGGGTCAGACGACACTTTCCGATTCAGCGGCCAAACAAAGGATAGACAGCGTGATGCTGGCATTAAAATCCGGTGCGGATTTCAACCAGATGGTGCTGCAGTATTCCGATGACGAAGGAAGCAAAAATGCCGGCGGCGAATATGTGTTTACGCTCCAGCAGCGTCCGCAGATATCCAAAGAATTTGCGGATTTCATCTTCGAAGGAAAGACCGGCCAGACCAAAGTGGTAAAAGTGGAGAATAATAATTATGCCGGTTATCATTATATAGAGATCGTGAGCCAGAGCAACCCGGAACCGGTGGTAAAGCTTGCATCTGTTGTAAAGACATTTATGCCCAGCCAGCTCACCAACCAGGAAGTCTTTTCCAGAGCATCTGAATTTGCCGGCAGGAACACGGATGCCAAAGCATTTGACGAAGCCGCAAAAGCCGGCGGACTTGATAAACGTGTAGCCTCGAATATTAAAGTGAATGATTTTATTATCGAGGGTGTCGGCCCTTCGCGCGAGATCATACGCTGGGTGTTTGAAGCGGAGAAGGGAACGGTATCGCCGATATTTAACCTGGACAACCGGTATGTGGTGGCCAAGCTGACCGATATACAGGAGAAAGGCCTGATGAAGCCGGACGCCAATAACCGTCCGATGCTGGAGGCCGCTGTGAAAGCCGAAAAGAAAGCCGGTATCCTGAAGGAAAAATATAAGGAAGTAAAAGACCTGGAAAGCCTCGCAGCTACTTCCGGCCAGCAGGTAGGCAATGCCGATTCGTTCAATGCGAGCAGCACATATCTGCCGTTCCTCGGTCCGGAGCCGAAGGTGGTGGGTTATGCATTCTATGAAGGGTTTAAGCCGAATACAGTTTCACCGGCTATAAAAGGCCAGGACGGCATATTCTTCATTTCACTGAAAGGCCGCCACGAAACCCCGGTTGAAGAAAATCCGTTTATGGTCAGCCAGCAGAAACAGATGATGGAAATGCAACTGAAGAACAGTATTTCGGGTGGATTAATGGATGTATTGCGCCGGAAAGCGAAAATCGAATACAACGGCGAACTGCTGTATTGATTTTAGATAACTGACTATTGATAAAACAGTCCCGGCAATTTCGGGACTGTTTTTTTATCTCCGTAACTTTGCAGCGGCATGATTGTAAATAAAGTAGCAGAAAGCGGAATTATTACCCTTGACCTGGCGCCGTTGCTGCCGGAGAAAAAGGATATGGTTGTATTTGATCTAAAACCTTTCCTGTTCCGGGAAATGATCCTGCGCGAGAAAGATTTTCGTGCGGCGCTTCAGGAGCACGATTGGAAATTATATCATGGCAAACATGTTGCGGTACTTTGTACGGCAGATGCGATCATTCCCCTATGGGCGTATATGTTGGTGACCACCTGGTTGCAGCCGGAGGCTGCTACTGTTTTTTTCGGCACAGACGCCGCGCTGGAGCAGCATCTGGTTACAACCGCCATTCAGCGCGCTATTGATCCGGAAGCATATCACGACAAGCGCGTGGTGCTGAAAGGATGCGGAGACACGACCATCCCGGAAAGTGCTTATGTGGCCGCTTCGGCCATTCTTCTGCCGGTCGTAAAATCCCTGATGTACGGGGAGCCTTGCTCAACGGTGCCGGTGTATAAAAAGAAGTAGCAAGTATTTTAGTATCAAGTAGCAAGCTGTTATAACACAAATAATTTATAACAGCTTGGTACTCGTTACTTGTTACTTGTTACCAGAATATTCTCTGCAATTTTTTCCGAAATAAGAAACGAGTTTCCGCCTGCCGTGATCATCAGGCTGTTGTCGAAGGGCATTTGTTCCGTTATTTCCACCGCAACACCGATCTGCAGTCCGAACCGCTCAAGCTGCTGCAGGAAAGCAGGTGAAGTATCTTTTACCGCAACGATCTTACAGGAAATGTGCATAGGCGCATCTTTTAATAGCTGGGCCGACGACTGGGGGATCTCGCCCGCATCGTTGGGGATCGGGTCAACGTGGGGGTCGTAGGTAGGGAATCCGAGAAATTCATCCAGCCGTTCTATCAATTGTTCAGAATGGATATGCTCCAGTTGTTCTGCTACTTCGTGTACCTCATCCCAGGAAAATCGGAGTTTATCGTGGAGGAACGTTTCCCAGAGCCGGTGTTTGCGGAGTATCTGCAAGGCATGCCGGATGCCGGAGTCGGTGAGTTGTATTTTTTTGTATTTCTCATAATGGATCAGCGCCTTGTCGGAAAGTTTGCGCAGCATATCCGTTACCGTAGCCGGTTTGGTATGCATACGTTCTGCTATTTCATTTACAGAAACTTCACCGGCCTCGCTTCTGTGCTGCAGGGTGTAAATGCTTTTCAGATAATTTTCTTCCGTGAAGCTGAGTGTGATCATACAGATGCTAAAATTAGCAAACAACCGTTAGAATCAGTAACAAGTCTTTAGTAGCAAATAGTAAGATGTGGCAAATTATTTGTGTTATAACTGCTTATTGCTTGCTACTAAAGACTTGTTACTATATTGGCTTTTTATTTGCATGAGTTTTCATTAGTTTCGTAGGTCTTTTTAATCCGGTTGCAGGAATAGGAATATGAAGTTTATAAGAAATTGTAGGTATGTTATTGGGTTAATGATTGTTGTAAGTATCTGTGGTGTGGATGCGCCGGCGCAACTGACGGCAGATGCAGCAGCACAGACGCCGATCCCCCGGAATGTCAAGGTAATTGAAGAGTACAACGACAGGAAAGGGAATATGGTCCGTGTGATCCAGTATTCTCAGGGATTGATGAAAGTGACGGAAACGATCATCATGCCGCGCATGGTGCAGATTGGTTTTAAAGCGCCGATCAATCCTGATACACTGATCCGGGACTCGATCGTTGTGTTTGTAAATAAATCCAGGTATAACGTCCAGGTTTTTTACCGGAAGAAAGTGATCCGCAGTTATAAAGCGGTGTTTGGCCCCAAGCCGCAGCAGGATAAATTCATGGAGGGCGACCGCTGTACGCCGGAGGGCTGGTTCAAGATCACGGCTAAAAATCCGGCATCGAAATACCATCGCTTTCTGCTGATCAATTATCCCAATGATTCCAACCGTGTGCGGTTCAACAAGCTGAAGGAATCCGGTGTGTTGCCGGCTACAGCGCGTATCGGCGGGTCTGTGGGCATCCACGGCATCTGGGCCGGCGGCGATGATCTGATAGAGCTGGGTGTCGGCTGGACGGACGGCTGCGTGGCGCTCAAGAACAGGGATATGGAAGAATTGTATTCGCTGGTGGGTGTAGGGTCGCAGGTGTATATTACCAAATAGGAGATAATATATCAAAAGCTTCTGGCATTGCGAGTCCCACTATGCCGTAGAAATGTGATTTATCGCGGCTCCGGATATCCCAAATTGACAATTTCCCACTATTTTTTCAGGAGTGAAAATGACAAGAACTGACTGTTTTTCATATCTACAGGTCAGCTACATTTGCTAAGCACTCCTGTAATCTGCTTATTACGGGCAATTTCAGCCAATATTTGGATACAGAGTGCGATTGCTAACAAAAAAAATTTCGTTATGAAAAAACAGCTACAAACTCAAACATCTCCGGTTCTTATCCCTTTTTTGACAGTCTTTTTTTTCCTGATGGCTGGCCTGGTTGTGAGAGCAAACGCCCAGTGTTCTACGCAACAAACGCCCAACGGTAACAGAAGTATATGTGAAGGTGGCGCCGTTTCTATGAGTTCAAGGATAGCAGGCGCTCCGTCCGATTATATATGGGAGTGGGAAAAAGACGGTGTAATTATCAGTACCGTAGAAAATGTATATAATGCCACTACACCCGGTGCATATAGGTTGATCCTGACGAGAAAGAGCGATAACTGCAAGGCAGTATCTCCCAATCTTACCATTGTAACGGTTAATCCGTTGCCCGATGCGATAATAAGCCTGGCCGGCCCGGTTGAAATATGCCCCGACGGGGAAGTGACGGTTGATGCCGGATCTCATACCGGATTTCAGTATGAATGGCTTAAAGATGGCAGTATGGTGGGGGTAAATCCGACTTATACTGTGGAAGAAGGAGGATCGTACCGGGTGCGGGTGACAGATACCAACTCCTGTGTGGATACCTCCGATATCCTGCTCGTGAATGACGTCCAGCCTCCTGTGGTTTCGCTGAGCCTGCAGGATACTGCTGTTTGTGCCGGCGAAGCGGTGCTGCTCGAAGCACTTGTCTCAGATCCGGATCTCCTGTTTTTCTGGCAGCATGGTCAGGA
>JBEBVQ010000122.1:0-6997 GCA_040392625.1 Taibaiella soli
CACTACTTCCAGGCTGCTCTTGCCGGTGGAGATCAGGTCTTCGATCACGACCACTTTTTGCCCCGCCTCCAGCACACCTTCGATCTGGTTGCCCATACCATGTCCTTTGGGTTTGGAGCGCACGTAGATGAAGGGCAGCTTCAGCAGGTCGGCAGCCATTACTCCATGAGCAATACCGGCCGTGGCCACGCCTGCAATGACTTCCGCATCGGGGTAATGCTCCAGCACCATGTTGGCCAGCTCGCTTTTTACGAAGTCGCGGACGTAAGGGTAGGAGAGGACTTTCCGGTTGTCGCAATATACGGGCGACTTCCATCCCGATGCCCAGGTGTATGGTTGTTGGAGGTTGATCTGTAATGCCTTAATTTGCAGCAGCTTTTCGGCAAAATGTTTGGACGTGCTCATGCCGTCAAAGCTACGCCCATTCGGGAATTTTACAAACCGCTGCTTATGGAATTTGTGCAAAAGATATACCATGGAGATAAACCACTCGTGCTCACAGACAACAGCAGCGCCTATAAAGAACGGCATCCAGAGGCTGCCGGCTATACTGTTTTTGAAGCTGCCGGATCCGGAGCGGAATACCTGGAGCAGGCTGTGCACAGTCTTGAACATGCGGAAGTAGCCGGTGTGATCCTTTCGGGATTGCAGTTGCCGGAGGTAGGCGATCTGTTGGCAACGCATTACCGGTTGATCCTTGCTGCCGGCGGGCTGGTCACCAACGGCCAGGGACAGGTATTGCTGATCCGGAGACTGGAGAAATGGGATCTCCCTAAAGGCAAATGCGAAGAGGGGGAAGACCTGTTGGTCTGTGCACTGCGTGAGGTGGAAGAGGAAACCGGCATACGGCAGCTAACAGCAGAAAGAAAGATATGTGACACCTGGCATGTATATCAACAGGGCGGCCGGCCGCTCCTGAAGCAGACATCCTGGTTTCGGATGACCACTACGGATGCTGACGTGCCCGTCCCGCAGACAGAAGAAAACATTACAGAAGTGCGCTGGGTGGATGCCGATGCGCTGGGTGCGTTCCTGGAGGATAGTTATGAGACGATCAGGGAGGTGGTGCGGGAGGCGGGGATTTGAGAATTTGAAAATTTGGGAATTTGAAAATGTGTGGAATGTGTTGAATATGACAAATGTGTTTGATCACATTTCCCACATTCAACACATTTTAATGACATTAATGCGCCTACAGAGTTAACATTGCTGCAACACTGTAAACAGGAACTTTGCAGTGATTAATGTGTGTTTGGTATGGCAAAATATTTTTCGATAAAATCTGGACGTAGTGTTCGTGCTGCGTATGGTTTATTTCAGGGGCGCCGGACGTTGCTGCAGATGTTGCGCGAGGTGTTTGGCGGGCGGTATCGTATGTCCGGATTTACTACAGTGGTTTGCGTATTGGCGGTAGCCTATATCATTTTTCCGTTCGATCTGATGCACGATTACGTGCCTTTCCTTGGCTGGATCGACGACGGCTTTGTTTTCTTTCTGCTCATTAAACGTCTTCGGACAGAAACGCAGCGTTACAGCCGCTTTAAGGCGATGGAGCGGAAAGTGCGGTAGTGGTAGCGCTGTTTCTACAAATCCTGACTCACTACTTCCGGTACAAACTGGCTCACATTTCCATTATTACGGATCACATCGCGTACGAGTGTAGAAGATATGCTTGAGTATTGAGGGGATGTGGTCAGGAAGATGGTTTCCGTGTCCGGGGCCAGCGCCCGGTTCATATCGGCAATGGCCTTTTCGTATTCAAAATCGCTGACGTAGCGGATGCCCCGCAGGATATACTTCGCATGGATCATGCTGCAGAAGTCGATCGTCAACCCCTCATATCCCGTGGCTTCGATACGGGGGTCATCCCGGAAGAGTTCATTGATCCAGTTTACCCGCTGCTCCACGCTGAACATCGGCTGCTTATTGGCATTGATGCCGATACCGACAACGAGCTTGTCGAACAGGCCGGCAGCGCGTTGTATGATGTCCACATGGCCGAGCGTGAGCGGATCGAAGGTGCCGGGAAATAAGCAGATGCGTTGCATGGGATATCAGTTTGGCTGTGTAAAATAAGAAAATACGGTAGTACCGTAGTTTTTCATTTTCGTGAAATGCGGATCCTGCTGGTAATCGTTGCGGGGCGTGTGTTCCAGCACGAAGATACCGCCGGACTTCAGCAATTGCTTTTCGAAGATGATGATGGGTATATCGTCAATTTCTTTAAGCGCATAGGGCGGGCCTGCAAAAATGAAATCATATTGCTCGGTACATTGCCGGAGGAAGCGGAACACATCGCCACGGATGATCTGTACCTGCTCTTCAATGCCCAGATCCCGTACCGTTTTTTTAATAAAATTGATGGTTACATTATCTTTCTCTATCAGGGTAAGATCGGCCGCTCCACGCGATGCCAGCTCATAGCTGATGCTGCCTGTGCCGCCGAAGATATCCAGGGTTTTAATGCCCTCGATGTCCATCATATTCTCCAGGGTGTTGAACAGTCCGCCTTTGGCGATATCCGTGGTAGGTCTTGCAGGGATCCCGGAGGGCGGGTGGAACCTGCGTCCGCCGAATTGTCCGCTTATGATACGCATGAGTCGAGTTGTTGCAGCAGATAGACCACCGGCGCCCAGTCGCCGTCGGTACTGACTCCGGCATATACATCGGTAAAGTAATCCTGTATCCCGGCAATGATCGTCATGGCGCCCGGGAATGTGGCGGTACATTCGATGTGCAGCTTCTCCACCGGGATGTCCCATTCGCGGCAGGCGTGCAGGATGTGGAATACAATATCCTCCGCCCGGCTGTACGAAACATTATGATGCCATAAAAGCCTGCCGTGCTCACGGAGCGTCAGGTAGCAGTCTTGTTCTGTGAGCAGGCAGTTGGCATGATAGCCGCTTTGCTTTTCCGTTTTCAGGAACTGGTACAGGTTCAGCGGGTGGATGATGTCCGGCTGGATATACCGCTCTGCAATCTCCTCTACGGCATGGTCGTAGGCGAAGAGCAGGTGGGCTTTATCGGCCCTGCAGGCAGATTGCCCGATGTGGTCGTCGGGCAGCAGGTGATAGATATCGCGCAGCAGGTGACGGCTGTGCTCCTGCTGGTGCACAGCGTCGGGAATGAGCAGTTGCCTTTCAGCACCGGTAAATACAAACTTTCCGGCATGGCGTTGGCGCAGCATCAGCTCATTGCCCACGGTATGATCGAAGAATGAATTTTCCCATTCGGGGCAATCGTTGCCGCCATTGCTGTAGCGGGCGGAGATACATTCGCCTCCTGTGCTCATACCGGCTACCAGCGCAGAGGAGGGCAGCAGCAGGCACAGTGTTTTTTTGACGCCGGTTTCTGCCAGCCGGGCATCTTTGGTGTTATAGGAATCCTGGCGGATCTGTATTTGTTCTGTGGAGTGCATATCAGGCCCACAATGATAAAATATTTTTACGAGAGTTTCAGTAATTGCTGCACATCCTTGCGTATATCCGCCACCATCTTTGCAATTTCCTGTACCGGCTGTTCGGGTTCCGGGAGGGTATCCGCAAGGTAATTGCGGAGGCGCCAGACCTCCAGTATATCTTCCGCCAACACCTGGTAGGGGGCATAGGCAGGATTGAGCGAACGGAGCAGCAGCGCCCGGCAATCGGGCTGGTAGCTCGCCAGTTTGAATACGATCCCGTCGGTGCGTGTGATCACGATACATGCCGTTTCCTTTGCCAGGCAGGTCCAGTCCTCGAGGTATTCGCCGATCACATAGGCGTGCTCCGGCACCGGATGCATGGAGTCGCCCGTGGTGGGGAACATGCGGTACTTCCGGTCGTGCGGCAAATGAGGCAGCGAAAAGACCGGTAGCTGAGCAATATATTCCGGGTCGCTGTAACCGGCTGTATAACCGGCTTTGGCCTTCACCGGCACCAGCTCGGTATTTTCATTATTGTCGCGGTCAACGGTGGTGGCGAGCACACGCAGCTTCGTGCCTGACATATATACATCATTGCCTGCTTCCAGTTCCCGCAACTGCAATTCTGATAATCGTGAAAGATCTACCTTCAGCAGGGTGTCGATGCTGATCCGGAAAAATGAGGATACGCATATCAGATCCTCTAATGGCGGATTACGGCTCTGCCCGTTCTCATGCGCACTCAGTTTGGAGCGCGACATGCCCAGCTCGGCCGCCAGATCCTCCTGCGATAATTTTTTACGCTTGCGTAAGCGCCTGATATTCGAGGCCCAGAAAAAATCTTTCATCTCGGTTCGTCTTTTATTTGGTGGTGAAATCTTGTTTTGCTATTATTAGTGTCAAATAATTGACATTTTAAGTGTCAAAAATATAAAAATGAAATCATTTTCCCAAAATACACTTTCTGTCCGCCCCAACGCTACGGTGATGTACGTGGACATGAACAGTTTTTTTGCCAGTTGCGAGCAGCAGGAACATGAGCGGCTTCGGGGCCGGCCGGTAGCGGTATGTACGCACGAAAGTCCGCATGCCTGTGTGATAGCCCCCTCGGTGGAAGCAAAGACTTTTGGTATAAAGACCGGGATGCGGCTGCATGACTGCCGGATGCTCTGCCCGCAGGTAATACCGGTGGTAGCCAACCCGGTACTATACCGGAAATACCATGTGACCATCCTGGATATCCTGCGCGGCTATTGTGAGGAGGTGATCCCGAAGAGCATTGACGAAGCGGTGATGGATCTTACCTCCTACCGGCTGGTGTATAAAGATGTCATGGCGCTGGCAAAGCAGGTGAAAGCGGATATTTCCGAAGTATTGGGGGCGTATATACGGTGTTCTGTCGGTATTGCGCCCAATACTTTTCTGGCCAAGCTGGCTACCGATCTGCAGAAGCCGGACGGACTGGTGCGGATCACATCCGAAAACCTCGACGGCATACTGGCCCGCCTCACACTGACGGATCTCCCCGGTATCGCCCGGAAAAATGAAGCCCGGCTGCGCATGACCGGCATCCGCACACCGCTGGAAATGCGTTATGCTTCGTCTGCCCTGCTGCGGAAAGCTTTTGGCGGGATCACCGGCCATTATTGGCACTGCCGGCTCAACTTTATGGAGGTAGATCTCTATCAGAATGATTACCGGGGCATGAGCGCCATGCGTACCGTATCTCCCGCACAGCGTACCCCGCAGGCGCTCGACAGTCTGCTGATATCGCTGTGCACCCGGCTGGAGCAGCGGCTGGTAAAGCAGGGGGTCTTCTGCCGCGAAGCAGGCTTCTTTATCCGCTACCGAGACCAGACAGGGTGGGATATACGCATACGGTTTGAGCGGCCGGTGCAGGACGGGATGGATATCCGCAATTATATCCTGCATGAAATGCGGCGTTATGAAGAGCGGCATGCCCGGGGTACGCTGTTCCACGATCAGATATATAGCATGGGCGTTTCCATCCACCGTTTTGTAAGCGATAAGCTGGTGCAGTATTCGCTTTTTGATAATGATATCCATCGCGATCATTTGCGGAAAGTATTATACCAGATAAAAGACAGGTATGGCAAGAACAGCGTCCGCAAAGCTTCGGAAACCATCATGCCGGATGTGATGCGCGACGCCATCGGCTTCGGCTCGGTGAAGGATATGTCCCAGGGCGAGCAGTTTAATCAGTATATGATGGAGGAGTAGGAGGAATGTGACAAATGTGTGAAATGTGACAAATGTGTCTAACCACATTCACCACATTAACCACATTCATCACATTGAACACATTTGTCACATTAAACACATTGACCACATTTTAAAAGCATGATCAACCAGGAAGCAAACGGACGGTTTGAAAAGGGAAGAAAAACGCAGTTTAATCCGAAAAACCGCTTTCTGAAAGGGGCTTATGTGCAGGAGCATACCGAAGCCATCGACGATTGGGAGGAGGAGGAACGGAAAACGGAGTACATCTTCGACAATAGCAAAACGCTGGTCAATGAGGTGAAAAGCCCGGATGTGGGCATGATGTACTCAGCCAATCCTTACCAGGGATGCGAGCATGGGTGCATTTATTGTTATGCCCGCAATTCGCACGAATACTGGGGCTACAGCGCCGGTGTGGATTTTGAAAGCCGCATTGTGGTGAAAAAGAATGCACCGGCATTGCTGCGTAAATTTTTTGATAACCGCAACTGGCGGCCCGCTGTGATTTCACTTTCCGGGAATACGGATTGCTACCAGCCGATCGAGCGGCGGATGGGCATTACCCGGAAGCTGCTGGAGATATGCCTCGAGTACCGGAACCCCGTAGGCGTACTTACCAAGAATGCGTTGGTGCTGCGGGATACGGATATCCTGCAGGATCTGGCAAAGCTGAACCTGGTGCGGGTCTTCAGCTCCATTACCTCGCTGGATGAAGACCTGCGCCTGAAGCTGGAGCCGCGGACAGCCACATATAAGTCACGGCTGAAGGTTGTGCGTACCATGGCGCAGGCCGGTATCCCGACGGGCATCATGAATGCGCCGCTGATCCCGGGGCTGAATGACAACCATATGCATGATGTGCTGAAAGCAGCTTCGGAAGCCGGCGCCCTTTGGGCGGGTTATACGGTGGTACGCCTCAATGGTGCGATTGGCGGTATCTTCCGCGACTGGCTGTATAAGGCCTTTCCCGATCGTGCGGATAAGGTGTGGAACCTGATCGCCGACTGCCACGGCGGGCAGGTGAACGACAGCCGCTGGGGCAACCGTATGGTAGGCGATGGTCGTTTTGCCACGCTGATCCGCACGCAGTTTGAATTGTATTGCCGGAAGTACGGCCTCAACCAGACGCCCATGCCCTGGAACCTGGAGGCATTCAGGAGGGTGACGAACGGACAGATTTCCTTGTTTTAATTGAAAATGGAGCATTGAAAATTGAAAGTGAGGCGGTGAAATTGTTTGCATAAATGTGTTGAATGTGTTGAATGTGACAAATGTGTTTGATCACATTAAACACATTAAACACATTTGTCGCATTTCTTATGCAAACGCCTGCTCTATAATCTCCTGCTGCTC
>JBEBVQ010000123.1:0-6968 GCA_040392625.1 Taibaiella soli
TCCGTTCCGATCGTTGTGGCCGGGCCATGGCCCGAATAGACCTGTGTATCATCCGGCAGCGGCAACAGCGATGTGCGGATACTGTTGATCAGCGTGTCGTAATCACCGCCGGGGAGATCCGTCCGCCCGATGCTGCCCGAAAAAAGCACATCACCGCAGATCACCCATTTGCCCGGCTGATAATAAAAGCTGATGCTGCCCGGCGAATGACCCGGCGTCAGCAATACATCAACCGAATCCTGCCCCAATTGCAATGGCTTGTTATGGGGAATATAACCGGCAGGTTGCGGCACAGCCGGCAGCGGCAGTCCGAACATCATAGCAGAAGCCGCTGCCCCGTTCAATACCGGCATGTCCTTTTCATGTATCAGGAAGGGGATGGAATAACGTTCCTGCAATGCCAGAACACCCAATATGTGATCTATATGCGTATGCGTATTGATGATTGCCTGCGGTATCAGCGCATTGGCAGTAATGAATTTAGTAACAATCTCTACTTCACCATTATTATACATCCCCGGATCAATAATCCAGCATTGTTTTTCGGAATTTACAAGCAGGTAAGTATTCTCCTGGAATGGATTAAATGTGAAACTATGGACTTGCAGCATACAGATAGCAGATTTTTTCAGTAATTTAGAATGCAAACTTATTGAATTGAAAGTGGAAACCCGGTAAAAAGAGCACACCGGCGGCCAGGCGGATTGTCTGGCGTTATTTTTTTAATAAAAATAGCATAATGTAAAACGCATGTCCTTTTGTACTTAAATTTACAGCCCGGATCTATGAATAAACCTGCTTTGCGTCATATCGGAACCTGTATCCTGTTCATTTGCACAGGATTACTGCTGGTGTTCTCTGAAGCAGGCGCGCAGACATATCTTGAAACCTTTGGACAGAACCGGGTGCAGTACCGCAAATTCGAGTGGCGTTTCTTCGATACCGAACATTTCCGGGTATATCATTACGATGCCGCAGGGCGCCAGCTCGCCCGTTTTATTGCCGAACAGGCCGAACAGGATATTGCAGTGGTGGAGCAAAAACTCGGGGGGCAATTTCCCAAACGATTCAAGATCATTCTGTACAACAGCTACGACGAATACAGGCAAACCAATGTAGGCAGGAAGAACGACTCCCAGTTGCAGGATGTCCCTGCGGGTACGGTAGATCTTGCAGGCGACCGCCTCGTCGTTTATTTTACCGGCGTACATGCCGATCTGCGCCGCCAATTGCGCTCCGGCATGAGCCGCGTCATCATGCAGCGCATGCTTTTTGGCGAGAGCTTCCGTGAAATGGTAAAAAACGCGGTTTTGCTCAACCTGCCCGCATGGACAACAGAAGGGTTTATCGCTTTCCTGGTGGACGGATGGGACAGCAGGACGGACAGCGAATGGAAAAATATACTGGGCGGAAATCCGGACAAAGGATTTTATGAACTGGCGGAAAAGAATCCGGAAATTGCCGGAAAGGCTTTCTGGAAATATATCTCCGACCGCTACGGCGATAACAGCATGAAGAACCTGCTCTATGCCATGGAACTGAAGAGCAGCCTCAACCAGGGCGTTAAAATGACACTGGGACAAAACGTAAGGCAGACTTACGATTCCTGTGTCAGCTATTACAAACGGATCTACAGCCAGGATTCGCTCATGCACCAACGACCCGACAGCACGCACAGCATCCTTGAAATCGATATACCCGGCGACAACAGCGTGATACGTACCGTACGTGTATCCCCACGCGGGAATGACGTAGCATATGTGTCCTGGAAAGAAGGCGAATTCCAGGTATATCTGCAGAAAACAAAAGACGAGCAAACACGCGCCGTTATCCTGAGCGGCGGACGCAAAGACCATAACGAAAAAAATCCCGACCCCGATTATCCGCTCCTTGCCTGGTCCAATAACGGCTATAAGCTGGCAATCCTGTACCGGCAAGGTACAAAGACCCGGCTCCGCATTTATAATTCTTTGAAAGCAAAGATTGAAAATTACACCATCCCCGATCGACGCTTCGACCGGGTGACGGGCATCAGCTTTATGGAAGATGACAATATACTGCTGTTCTCTGCCATAAAGAAAAGCCAGTCGGATCTGTATGAATTTACCATCCGCGGCTCCCGGCTGAAGAACATCACCAATGATCCCTGGGATGATATTCAGCCCTGGTTTGTGAGCGGCGGCTCCCGGAAAGGCATCGTTTTCCTTTCCAACCGGCCGGAGCCTTCTCTGGATGTACCCATAGGCGTTAATGAATTGCCGGTAGGACCTATGCAGGTTTATTTCTACAGCACCAAGACCCAAAGCCCCGTGCTGCTGCGCTGCTCAGACGTCCCCGCAGGGACTATTACACAACCCGTACAATACGGGAGCGACAATTTTGCATTCCTGCATGATGCCAACGGCGTCCGGAACAAGTACGTGGTACTTTTTGCCAGGGACCAACAAAACCGTGATTCAGCTTATGCCGTGCCGGTAACCAATTATTACAGCGATATTATCAGCCACCAGTATAACCCGGCGAGCGACCAGGTAGCAGATGTGGTCCGGGAAGGGAATAAGATCAGGATATACTTCCGCCCGCTTGAGCTGCCGGGCGTAAACGCTGATCCCGCAGTGCTGCAGCCGGCCACGCTTTCGCTGCCCAATTTAAAAAATGCCCCCATCCCACCCGGGCGGGAACGTGGTTTTTCGAATATCCGGAAATTAGAACGACCGGTGGAAAATGAGGCCGGTGGGATCCTGAAACAGGGGAATATATTCCAGTCGGAATTTTCAGATGAACCGGCACAGGCAAATACCGGAAGAGAAGATACACTGCACCCGGAAGAAAACAATGTGCCCGAAGACACAGTCCCGGCGCCATTCCCCGAAGATACAGCAGTAGCCGAAGCAGACAGCACTTATATCAAAATGAAAGCACAGCCCTACAGGCTGAGCCTGAAACCGGATTTCTTCACTGTGCGGCTCGACAACAGCATCCTGTTCATGCGCTACCAGTCGGTGCGTCAGACTCCCGGCGCTTTTGCCAATCCGCCGTTAGGAGGTCTTCTTTCTGTAAGCCTGAACGATGTGATGGAAAATCACCGGTTTACCGGCGGCGTACGCCTGCCCGTCAATTTTTCCGGTCTTACCTATTTCCTGCAATATGAAAACTTTACCCGCAGGGTCGATTGGAGCCTGCTATTGCTGCGGAGCCAGCACAACTACTCGGTGCCGGTTACGTTTGTAGATGCTACCAGCGGCATACCGCTGTTTACACGCGAATACATCGGCAGGAATACGACTAATATGCTGCAAGGCTCCGCTTCCTATCCGTTTGACCGGATACGGAGCGTACGTCTTCATATGGGCTTCCGGCAGGACGTGCTTGATTTCCGTGCTCAGGATACAATCAGCCTGGCCTTCCTGCCGCGCGACAGGCAGTATTGGGCGTTAAGCCGTGCCGAGTATGTCTTCGACAACAGCGCCGCGCCGACACTCAACATCCGGGAAGGATACCGTTACAAATTCTTCGCCGAATACATGTACCAGCTGACCGACGGCAATGGCGGCTTTTATAATTTTGGTACGGACTTCCGTTATTATCACAAAATATACAAGCATTTTACACTCGCAACACGGATAGCCGCTGCGCATTCCGCAGGTGATCATAAAATACTCTATTACCTGGGAGGCGTAGATAACTGGATCGCACCCAAATTCAATAATCACACGCCCCCCGGCGGTGATGGCAACTTTGCCTTTCAGACACTGGCGACCAATATGAGAGGTTACCAGCAGAATGCGCGTAACGGCAGTACCTATGCTGTATTCAACGGCGAACTTCGTTTACCAATAGTGACTACTTTCGCCAAACGCCATATACAATCTTCCGTATTGCGCCATATACAATTAGTGCCTTTTGTAGATATCGGCTCGGCATGGAATGGTTTATTACCTAATGCAGAAAACACAAGCGGCAATTACCGGCTCGGCCCCGATCAGCAGGCGCCCAATGTCACGATCGATTTGCGGGTGCCGGGAACCGGCGGGGTTGCCATGGGCTATGGCGCGGGTGTACGTACCATGCTCTTTGGCTATTTTGTGCGGGTAGATGCTGCCTGGAATATCGAAGGCCGTCCGAAACCAATCTGGTATTTCTCTATTGGTACGGACTTTTAAATCATAAAATCGTCGTCAGGCGTAAAGCAGATGACAACTTAAACTAAATTAAAAAGAAGCATGAAGTTTTCAAAAGAAGCACGAATAGGCCTGTTGGTAGCCATTTCCATTCTTATCTTTTTTGCAGGGTTCTGGTTCCTGAAAGGTTCCAATATTTTCTCCGGCGAAAACGAATACTACGCTTACTATGAAGGCGTGCAGGGATTACAGCCTTCAGCGCCCGTGCAGATAAAAGGCGTGAACGTTGGTAAAGTCAATACGATACGGCTGGACAGCAACAAGGTGGAAGTCGTACTCAGCATCCCCAACAAAGTCAACCTGCCTGAAGGTACCATTGCCCGCATGATATCGCTCGACCTGCTGGGCACCAAGGCAATACGTCTTGAGTTGGGTGAAGGCGCCAAGGTGATTCAGAATGGGGAAATGATCACAACAGATGTGGAAACCGGTATTATTGACAATATCTCTCATGAAATTTCACCCCTGATCTCAGATGTGCGTCATGTTGTGGGAGTACTTGATTCCGTGCTGGTAGGTATTGACAATATGCTGAATGAGCAAACCCGCCAAAACCTGGCAGCCAGCATGGCTTCGCTGAACATTACCATGCAGCATTTTGCCGAGCTGTCCGAGAGGCTCAACCGTGAAAGCGACCACCTCGCATCCGTCATACGCAATATGGACGAGATTACCGGGAATATCGCCCGCAATAATGAAAGTATCGACAGGATACTGGATAATGCAGCAGCGACCACAGACCAACTAAAGCAGGCTCCCATCGAAGAAACCATCCGCGAACTGAAATCAGCCTCTGAACAACTGAACGGACTAATGACCAAGATCAATAATGGCGAAGGATCGGTAGGAATGGCTTTCAACGACAAGCAGCTTTATACGGATTTTACCAATGCGCTCGTTACACTCCAAAGCCTGATGGCGGATATTGAAGCGCATCCCAGCCGCTACATCAATGTCACTATTTTTGGCAGGAAACAAAAATAATGGAGAATTGAAAATTGAAAATTGAAAATGACGTTCTCTCACTATGTGGTTTGCACTTTCATATCCGTATGCGCCGCCCTGCCTGCCGTAAACGCACAGCAAACAGACACGACAACCACCGTACCGGTAAACATCATCAGATCAGGATACGGCGTTCACATCTCCACCGATACCGGAGAAATGGATAAGCTGATCGGCGATGTAGAGCTGGAACATGAAGGCACGCTGATGTACTGCGACAGCGCTTATCTAAAAGCCGAGGTCAACGGGGTGGAGGCCTTCGGGAACGTTTATATCATACAACCCGAGGGCACTGAAATACGGAGCGATTACCTCCGTTATACCGGCAACAACCGGCATGCTTTCCTGCAAGGCAATGTAAGCCTTACCGACGGCAAAGATCATCTTTGGTGCGAGACACTGAACTACAACACCGGCACCCGTATCGGCACTTACGACAATAACGGGACGCTGAAGAATGATTCTACCACCGTTACCAGCATTGCCGGGCACTATAACGCCAATACCAAAGATACCCGGTTCACCGGGGATGTGCATGTGTATGATCCGCAATACACCGTGACATCAGACGACCTGGGCTACAATACCAATACCAAAATCGTGATCTTCTACGGACCGTCGATCGTGGTGAACGACAAATCGGAGCTGCGTACCAGTGAGGGAACCTGGGACAGTAACAACGAGAAAGGATATTTCACCAGCCGCTCTTCCATGCAGAATGAAGAGCAGTACATTGAGGCCGACACGCTCGACTATGACCGCACAACCGGATTCGGGTATGCCTATGGCAATGTAGTGGCTATCGACACAATACAGGAAACCACCTTATACAGCGGGTTTGCCCGTTATAATGAGATCACACAAATACTGCTGGCCACGATCAAACCGGTGATGAAAAAAATGAACGGCAACGACAGTCTTTTCATCCGTGCCGATACTTTTTATGCCGCACCACTGCCTCCCGACACACTCTTCATACCGGAGGAGATTAAAGCTGATACAATGGCAGTACGCGACAGCGTTACCACGATCACTGACAGCATGGCGAAAACATCTTCAGTGGATGCAGATTCTTCGACGCCTCGTTATTTTATCGGTTATCATAACGTGCGCATCTTCTCCGATTCATTACAGGGAAAATGCGACAGCATCGCCTATTCGCAGAAAGACTCTGTGATGCGGATGATGTATGACCCGATATTATGGTCGCGCAACAGCCAGATAACCGGCGACACCATATTGCTGTACATGGATAGCGGGGTGCTGAAAAAAATGTATGTACCCAACAAGGCATTGATGGTCTCCCAGTCAGGGCCTGAGCAGGCGAATATGTTTGACCAGATACAGGGACGGACGCTCACCGCCTGGTTTGAGAACAATGAGATCCATGAGATGCTGGTATTGCCGGATGCAGAGAATATCTATTATTCTACTGATGAAGACGGCGCATACCTGGGCGTCAGCCAGGCGACCAGCGAACGTATGCGCATACGCTTCCGGGAACAAAAGATCTCCCGTATCATTTTTGAAAAGAACCTCAAGCAATCCATGACACCCCTCGACCAGGTGGATATTGGCTCGTTGAGGTTGAGCCGCTTCCGCTGGCATCCGGAGCTGCGCCCGAAGAGTAAGGAGGAGTTGTTTGAGTAGGGGGCAATTTGGATTGACTTCAACCCCTTCGAAGAAGCATTTGAATTAGTTCTTTCAATTGAACAGTGTCAAAGTGCGAATTTCCATGCTAACTTTCGCCCGTTGTAAGAAAATGCTAACACCGAATTGGTT